>JAFGQK010000156.1 GCA_016935735.1 Spirochaetales bacterium
CATAACGAAGGCTTAAGCCCACAACCCAATTAACAAGCTATCCAGGTTCTTTTAATTATGCTGGTCTCATTAACCTGGCAGCCAACGTTTATCTATTTTGCTTAAAATCTTGTTATTTTAACAAGATTTTAAGTCAAAATAGTATAGAAACGATAATAAAATATTTGATGAAGAGAATACTTGAAAAGTCTTGATTAGAACAACCAGTTTATTTATTATTCATGTTAAAGAAACGCTTATGCAATGATGAACAGGAGAAAAGGATATGGAACTAAACAATGCAGCCTTTGGATTTGCTGTTACCATAGTCGGTATGGGCGGTACCATGATCTGTCTGTGGATTTTAAGTCTGATAATAGATATTATAAAAAAAATATTTCCCTATAAAGAAGCTAAAGAAAAGGAGTCCAGATAATGTGGGAAGCATTTATATCCGGTCTTGATGGCCTGCTGGCCGGTTTTCGTGCACTGACCTGGCAGAATGCCTTTATGATGAGTATAGGTGGTGTGCTTTTATTCCTGGGAATAAAGAAAAATTGCGAACCGCTTTTACTGGTTCCCATAGGATTCGGGGCAATACTTGTCAATATTCCTGTTGCAAACCTTATGGGAGAGACCGGGTTATTACGCCATTTTTATGATGCCGGCGTTATGACGGAAGTTTTTCCCTGTTTAATCTTTATTGGAATCGGTGCCATGACAGATTTCGAACCTTTACTCCAGAGACCACGCATCCTTCTGCTGGGTGCAGCAGGACAGTTTGGTATCTTTTTAACCCTGGCACTGGCTTTAATTCTTGGTTTTAGTAAGAATGAAGCGGTAGCCATTGGAATAATCGGTGCATGCGATGGCCCGACAGCGATATTTGTCACTGCCAGATATGCCAGCCATTTGCTCGGCCCCGTATCAGTTGCTGCATATTCGTATATGTCACTGGTACCTATTATTCAACCTCCCATTATGCGGCTCCTTACCACGAGGCGGGAACGTACGATTAAAATGGATTACCCGGAAAAAACCGTTTCAAAGACAGTAAAAATTCTTTTCCCCATTATTGTTACCCTTGTCACCTGCATTGTCGCCCCGATGGGTACTGCGCTTATGGGGATGATTATGCTCGGTAATCTTATGAAGGAATCCGGTGTTGTCAGTCGTCTTACAAAGGCTTCGGAAAATGAAATTGCCAATGTCGTGACCTTGTTGCTGGGGCTTTCCATTGGCGCGACAATGGAAGGGACGAAGTTCCTTAATGTGCAGACAGTACTAATACTTTTCCTGGGCTTTATCGCTATTTGTTTTGATACAGTGGCCGGGGTGCTTTTCGGGAAATTAATGTGCTTTTTTACAAAGGGTAAAATCAATCCCCTTATCGGGGCAGCAGGGATATCGGCCTATCCGATGGCAGCCAGGGTAGTGCAATTGGAAGGGAGAAAATATGATACAAATAACTGGCTGCTCATGCATGCAATGGGAGCCAATACAGGGGGTCAGGTCGGTTCGGTAATGACTGCTGCAATCATGCTTTCCGTCCTGAATGGTTTAGGGCTTATCTGACATCTTGCTTGAGGGGCCGATATCATTGACTTCCGTTCCCTGTTACTCGTAAAAGATCCAGGTGGAAGAACCGTAAATATGATTATTGGGAGATAGCCATTTTCAATAAAAATCGTCACTATTCAGCGAAGCTGAATAGGAAAAGAAATCGAGAGTGCTGCAATTGCCAGTGGACCAACACCCTGTCCCACAAAAATTGTATCAACAACATTATACAAGGCAGAAACAAGCATACCGATTCCTGCAGGTATTGACAGTTTTAATAATAGAGGAAATATTTTTTCCTGGCCGGGGAACGGTGAATCCTTAGCCATTATTATTCCCTGCTGCTCCGTAATGTAAAATACTTAATTCCTTCGCCGGGAAATATTTCCTTAACCCGGGTAATAACGGATTTTATATTTTTCTCTTCCTCCGGGCTGCAATAAATAATTAAAACAAAATTTTCCTCCGGCCATGTGTGATTTCCCATTTTGGGAATTGTGTTTCCCATCCCGTACACGCCATTGATTTGGGAAAACCTGAAATTATCAACGGACCTTTTTAATTCCGTAAAGATAGTCTGCTCCACTGATCTGTTTGCGAAAATCTCAATTCGTACCATTTCTTATATCCCCTTTGCCATCTTCTGAATAAGCGCTTCTTCTCGCTTTTTTTTATTGTTTTTATGATTCCGGTTAAAAATCGCATAAAGCACGGGTGTTAAAAAAAGGGTCATAAGGGTACTCACAAACATACCACCCACAATAGTCTGGCCAATAGGCTGAACCATCTCC
Source organism: Spirochaetales bacterium (assembly GCA_016935735.1). Taxonomy (GTDB): domain Bacteria; phylum Spirochaetota; class Spirochaetia; order SZUA-6; family JAFGRV01; genus JAFGRV01. Next base: position 2,331 of record JAFGQK010000156.1, read on the forward strand.
GACCCCTCACCCGGGAAAAAGGCCATGGGAATCATACTGAATATTGTTGTAAAACTTGTCATAATAATTGGCCGAAGTCTGTTTCCGCCGGCTTCAATACATGCGTCTGGAATCGTCATACCCCTTTCCCGTAAAAGATTCGTATAATCAACAAGAACAATACCGTTGTTGACAACAATTCCTGCCAGTACAACAAGTCCGACAGCAGACATCATGCTGAATGGTGAGCCCAGGATCACATATATCCATATAACACCGACAAACATTAACGGGATTGTTAAAAAGATAATAAATGGATCCACCAGGGATTCAAACAAACTGGCCATGACTCCAAACACAAGAATGACTGCCATGATAAGGATAATAATGAATCGAGTTCCGTAGGACTCGATATCTGCGAAATCGCCTGAGTATTCTATGAAAAACGATTCATCCGAAACAATATTGGTAGAAATCAGAGACCTGATTTGCTCTTCCGCGGTACTGGCTGCAAATCCACGGGTGAGTCCCCCGGTGACATGGACCGTCCTGATTTCATCTTCCCGGTTAATTGATATAGGCCCGCTTGATTCTTTGAAATGCGCAATGTTCGAGATTCTAATTCTGTTTCCTATTGAATTTTTTATAAATATTTTATCCAGATCGGGAATACTCTGTCTGTCATTTTCTTCCAGAATCACAATAATATCGATATCGTCTCCGTCCTCCCTGAACTGAGCTGCAACAACGCCATTTATACAGGCATTAATTTCTCTTGCAATGGTTTGGATGTTTAATCCGAGAGAATAAGCTCTTTCCCTTTTAATAATTAATTCATACTGGGGCAGTCCTTCCGAGAGATCAATAGACGGTTCTGTAACATAAGCGAGATTATCGTCAATCAGGTCACGGATTTTTTCCGCAATTTCTTTTGCTTTATCAAGATTATCTGATTTCACAAGGATATCCACAGGATTGGAGTTTCCAATATTATGCCTGCCTGCGGAAAAAGAAAACGTGACATCAGGAAACTCGTTAAAATGATTCCTGAGTTTCTGCTGAATTGTAAACATGGAATCAATCTGTTTATCAGCCTCAGGCAGTACAATCTCAAGCGAGCCCATGTAACTGGAGGAACCGGAAAAAAAGCCACTTCCGCTGCCGCAGGTAACAATTATATTTTCATATCCCGTTACTTCCTTTTTAACAATCTCTTCAAGATTCTGAACTGCATCGATAGTCTGGGATAATGATGAACCCACGGGCAGTTCAACCGTAACAGTAACAGAGTCTTCCGCCATATTCGGAAACATATTTATACCCATGGAAAAAAAGCGTTGTACTGTTAAAACAAGAATAATCAGAACAAGTATAATAATCAGTTTTTTGTTGTGGAGAAAAAAGCGCAAAGCTTTCTTATACCCATTTTCCAGGGAAAGAAAAATGTTCTCAAGAAATGAGTCCACGGCTTTCAGAAATTTGTTTTTTAAAGGTTTTTGTTTTCTGGAATATAATTTCATGTATTTGCCGGCAAGCACAGGAACCAGGGTGACTGCAATAAGGAGGGAAGAGAGCAGCGCGATAATAATAGTGAATCCAAGCTGATTAAAAAGCTGACCGAGCATTTTGAGTTCATTCTTGAAAATAACAACAGGAATAAATACACAAATCGTTGTCAGCGTGGAGGCCGAAATCGCTGTTATCATTTCTTTTGTTCCCAGGACCGCTGCTGATTTTAATTGCGTACCCCGCTCCCTGTATCTGAAAATATTTTCAAGAATTACTATTGAACTGTCCACAACCATGCCCAATGCGAGTATGAGTCCTGTTAATGTCAGAGATTACCGATGACGATATTAGATAGACTATCAAAAAGAGAAAAAGCAGTACTTAAAGAGATTGCAAACGGTTTATCTAATAAGGAAATCGCAAATGTGTTATGTATCAGTGAAGGAACTGTAAAAAATCATGTTTCTAATATTCTTTCTGTACTTAATATTCGCGACCGTGTTCAGGCAGCGCTTTTTGTTATTAAAAACAAAATCCGGTAACATGTAATAATTAATTTGCCGGAACCCTCACTGTTAAGTGTAAGAAGGGAAATCCGGTTGTAAGGGGGGGGAATTCGAAAACAGGCAAAACTACTTGACATAAAAAATAGAACCACTGAATACACGGAAAACACTGAATGAAGAAGAAG
>JAFGQK010000157.1 GCA_016935735.1 Spirochaetales bacterium
AAACACTTAAGCTTTGACCATTATACTGGAATGATAGACATGGTTATTATTGTAATAATTGATAATCAAGTGGTCAAAGCAATAGCAAGAAAAAAGGAGTATGAAACTATCATGAAAAAATATTGCTGTTTTTTTCTTTTTATTCTCATGATTACAGCACCGGTTAATGGAGACAATAAAAGAATAAAGACTATTTTAATTTTCCCATTTGAAAACAGGGGAGGCTTTGCGCTTGCACATTACCGCGATATAATCTTCAATTATATTTATTCCTCTCTTAAAGAATATCCGTCCTATTCGCCAATACCATGGAATGTTTTGAAAGAATACCTGGAAAAAAACGCCTATACAATGGAAGATATGAAAGATGTCGATACCATTATAAGAATTTCAAAAAATTTTGATGCAGACAACAGCATTCATGGGTATTACCGGGAAACAAACAATATCTTCACCCTCAATGTCAAGGTGATGGATGATAAGAAGAAAAAGATAATTTACCGAAATGAAAAATCTGTTAAGGATGGTATCTATGTCCCGGATATTCTTGAATATATTATGACGGAATTCCGTTTCATTACAGGCCCCTACAACCGCACAACATCAATACTTTCAAAGGACAATAAAATAATCACATTTGGAATATTTGAAATCTTTGCATCTGCGTATACTGCTGTTTTTGATTCAGACGGATTTAAAACAGCATTTCCCGGGATTACCGTGAAGTTACAGGTATCCCAGTTTGTCGATCATCATAACAGGGTTTCTGCGAACATACGAAATGCCAGGGGAGGAAATGATATCGAAGTTGTGGGAATCGAGTACCTCGGGAGTTTTATTTCATCAGGCGGACTGACCGATCTTTCACAACCGCCATATAATGGTATCCAGGCAGGAAAAGATCTGGCGCAGATACCTCTTGCCCAGGGTTTAACAGAAAACGGGAAACTCATAGCAATGCCTGTTGATGTTGCCCCGGCAGTGCTTTTTTACCGGCACCGTATCGCTAACGCGTGCGGAGTTGACCTTGAAAATATAACGGATTGGGCCGATTATATAGATAAAGCGAAAGTACTTACCTCTGATACCGATTTTGATGGCACTATAGATCGCTATGCATTATCGAATTTTCTTGATCTGGCAATTCTTCTTGTCAGGGAGGGAAACGGATCATTGTTCGGGGAATCCGGAAATCCCTATGAGCCGGAATCAAAGTTCAAAACAATATTGGAGCTGGCCAGGAATGTGAGCGATGCAGGAATAGATGGAAAGGTGAATGTTTATTCAGACCAGGGAATTAATGTACTCAGAGACGGAAAGATTGTGACACATTTTTCCGGTGCCTGGATGGAATGGTATCTTAAAGGAAGATGTCCCGAACTTACAGGGGATTGGCGTGTTGCATATCCTCCCGGACATGTATGTGCAAATTCCGGCGGAACCTACCTGGTTATACCCGGTCACGTTCCCGGGGGAAGAAAAAGGGATGCATGGAATATTATAAAGTATCTTTGCACGGATCCTGATGCACAGTTAATTATATTGAAAGCTATTGGTGCATTTCCTGTATTAACTACAGTGTATAATGATCCTGTTATCTTTGAACCGGATGAATATTTTGGAGGGCAAAAAGTGCGTGAATTATACAGAACTATTGCCCGGCAAATTCCGGAACAAAAAATGACAAAGTGGGATTTGATGTGTATGAACAAATTTAACCAGGCAATGGCAAGTGTCATAGCCGGTACTAAAACAGTGGACCAGGCATATGATGATGCGAAAAGTGGAATGCTCATGCAAATGCATGAAGAGAGATAACAAAAAAATAAACCCCGGATACCGCCGTATGAGGAATAAAAAAAAAAATTACATAATTTTTTCATACAATTTCCTCCTGTTTGGTGATTAATAAATAAAGTAACCAGTACGCAATTACTGGACACATTTATTATGTAACAATGATAATATAAGGAGGATTATTATGAAAAAAAATGTTATGTTGTTGTTAGCGTTTAAGCTCATTGTCATTTTTTGTACCGGATGCCCATTTATTACAGATGATACCCAAACGCCATGCCCCACGCCGGCACCAACCCCGTCTTTATCAAGCGAAAATATGATATACAATGGGGATTTTAGCAACGGGTTTGACCATTGGATGTGCTGGATAAATACGGATGAAGGTGCGGACGGGTTCTTTGCAATCATAAACAGTATGCTTCATGCTGTTATTCTTGCAGGAGGAGATGAAACATCGTGGATCCTGATTGCCCAGGGTGATCTTTCCCTTGAACAAAACTATCAATACACCCTGACCTTTGATGCCCATGCGGAGAATAAAAGAACAATTGAAGTATCCCTTTTTGAAGGGGGCATTGATAATAATGGAGATGGGAATTCCTATACAACATACGATTCATGTATTGTTTCCCTTAACCAGGTACCCGCAACGTATACAGTCAATTTCATCATGCGTGAAATAAATGATCCCGGGGCCCGGATTGGATTTAATTTTGGCAAACATAGTGCAGATGTCTGTGTTGATACAATCTCCCTTGTAAAAGAATATATCACCATTCCTGCACCGGGGACAGAAATGGTAAGAAACGGTGACTTTAGCGATGGAATGAATTGCTGGATGCCCTGGATGACAAATGGGGCGGATGCTGTATATACTGTTGAGGATGGGGTTCTTCATATAGCAATACATTCTCCTGGCGATACACCCTGGGAGCTTAATGTGTCTCAAACATACCCCGGTCTGCGTTGCATTACAGGAAAAAATTACCGGTTAACCTTTAATGCATGGACAGATGCCGGCAGAACAATGGATGCGGGAATTGATGAAAATGGATATGATGTGAATGAAAATGATTTTGCCTGGGATGCATACGGATATAAAGTATGCAGCATTACTACAGAACCTGCTACCTATACAATAGATTTTACTATGCCGGTAACAGACTATGATGCCCGGCTTGTTTTTCACTGTGGTGCTACAGAAGATGATCTTTATATTGATAATGTATCGGTAAAAGAAGTGCCGTAATATTGTGTATTATGTTTTAAAAGGGGGGTGATTTTATTCAAACTATACACATGCAAAAAAGCGGCGATGGTGCTGTTATTCTGAAATAGTTATTAACAGGAGAAAATTCATTTCTTTTTCTTTGCTTCTGCAAGCAGTTTGATTATCTCCTGGTTATCATACTTCTTTGCCAGATCCAAAGCCGTATATATCTTTTTCTCATTTTCATCTGAACCATACGTATTTAATACAGTTACCTTTATATTAATATCTGCACCACTATCTATCTACCAGGATTTTAACAATATCGACATGCCCCTCCCTGATAGCCAGCATAAGAGGTGTTTCTCCATCAGCGCTGTCATACCCGTTGTAGGAGTCATATTCTTTTACCCTTGCATCTATATCCGCCCCATTTTCAAGTAGAAACAAAACCAATTCCCTGCAGCCTGATCCTGCTGCTGAATGAAGGGGAGTGCGGTCTAAAAAATAACACAGCAAAATGTAAGGCTGTATTTTTACTGTCATTTATTTTATTCACATCCGCACCACTATCGATACGCAGCTTCACAATAGGAAGATGGTCTTCCAGTGATGCTATCATCAGGGCTGTTTTATTATTTTCAATAACCGAATCGACCTTAATCCCCCGGGATAAATATTCCTCTACTAGCTTCATATCTCCTTTTTGAATTGCCTTAAAAAAATCAGCTGTATCAGAAAAGACAGGATACAGAAGAATTACTACGATAAAAAAAAGAAGTAAAAAAAAGGTAAAAAAAAAATTCATATCAATCACCTCTCCCTCTCTTTTTCTTATAAACCTTAAACAGTTTTAAAAAATTTATACACCGCTACACAAAAAATATTATACTTTTTACCGGTAAATTCAATAACAAAGAAAATCCCTGTAAAAGATGGGTGTTGCCATGCAGATGTAATTATCAGAATAACCGGTTTGAGCAAATCTTGACTTTTATGGTTTTTATTATAGAATATGTATGGGTAAGGAGGTTTTTCAGAATGAAAATAATACTTTTTCATATGGTATTCCTTTTTCTGTTATTCCTGGGAAGCTGCAAGACAAATCCAGATATAATAACCTTGAAAAAAGCTATGCAAGAACCCTGCTGCAAATTAAACCTTGAAACTATTCCTGAAATCGATTATTCGGATATTACTAAAAACAGTAACGTAACATGGGTCGACCAGTTCGGACAATATTCGTCTATTCGTTCCATAACCTCCACAAAAGACGGGAAATACCTGGTAAGTAAATCTGCTTCGGAACCAGTAAAGGTATGGCATATCGGGACCGGAAAAATCGTCAGTTCCTTCGGGCCATATCATGGTGATTTTTATCTCACTCCGGACAGCAAACATATTCTTTGTTACAACGCCGGCCATACGGTTGAACTCTATTCACTTACAGGAACTCTTTTAAAATCCCTGGATGGGAAAAAAGAGGGATTTAAATATGTTGATTATTGTCATTATGGCAGGTATTTTATAATCGAAAAAGAAAACAATACAATTGAAATTTATGATCCGCTTACCCTTACCTGTGTAAAGACACTGACAACCGCAGGCAGTACAGATAAGTATATAGATATTCCCGGGATTATAAGTCCGGGCGGGGAATATTATAGTAAAAAAATAAATGATAAAGAAATAGTCCTTTATAATAGTATGAATGGAAAAGAGATCACAAGACTGTCAGATCCTGATTCAACATTCAGTACGATTACATCCGGCCCCGGTGGACTTATCGCATCAGCGGGCCGGAATTCCACTTTAAAACTCTGGAATACAGAAGGAATTCTTTTAAAGAAATGGGTGCTGAATTCAAATGAGCGGATCCATTGTATCTGCTTCAGCATGGACGGAAATTATCTTGCATTCAGCATTTCAACATTCATCGAAATATGGGAAATAAAAACAGGAAAACTTACCGCACGGTATGATACTGCTGAAAATAGCGGAACTGCCAGGGAACAAATCATAACAGCTATGGCTTTTCTCCCCGGGAATACATATATTGCCTGCGGGACAGGGGAAAGTATCATCTTCCTGGATATTTTGACAGGGAAACCCGGATGCAGTATAAAGGGTGATTCTTACCTTGGGCAGGCACTTGATTTTTCAGGTGACGGGAACTCCCTGGCAATAGGGTATAATAAATCATACCAGATCAGCAGATGCGAAATCGGCCTGTGGGATATGAAGAGCGGGAAAATACAAACTTTCAGGCAGGCAGAAGGCCCGCATTATCTATGGAACCTGGATATGGATAAAAGCGGTAAAACTATTGTAAGTGCAGGGAGCTGGGATATTCACTTAACCGGAGAACTTGTCCTGTGGAACCTTGAAGGTTCTTATAAAATACTCAAGTTCCCGGAGATCGGTTCAATCTATTATACATCGTTTGGGCGAAATGACAGATATTTTATCATCGCTGAATCCAGGTTTCCTGTTGAGCAGGGTTACAATCTTTTACTCTTCAGATCAGACGGCGAGCTGGTACGGGTAATACACAGGGATACCTCCCTGCCCTTTATCGATCTTTGTCCGGCTGATTTTAGTGCCGATGGCAGATATATTGCCGGTATAACCGGTAACGGAATCATAATCTGGAATTTCAACGGCTCCATATACAAAAAATTACAAAAGGGGCAATTTCCACGGTTTCACCCGGATTCAGACATTCTGGCTTTTACCCCGGACAATAAAAAGGTACTTCTCTATGCTATTCACAATAATGAAATACAGTACGAGATTGTATTTGGAAAAGGGGATCCGGGTATCACAGGAATCTCTTTCAGCTATGACGGGAAATACCTGGTTGCAGTTCATGGGGAAAAAGAAAATTCTTTCAAAGTGAGTATCGCGGAAGTATCATCGGGTAAAATAGTAAAGACATACACCGGAGATGCGGAAAGGGGTATTGAAACAGCGAGGTTAAGCACGGATAATAAATTCCTTGCCTTAATAGAAAACTCATGGACGGTAAAAATCGTCAATCTACAAACCGGGAAATATCTTGTTATAAGCAATTTCGAGACAGGCCATTGGACTGTGTATGATGATGAGTTCAACTTCGATTATTCACAAGGAGGAGAAAATTATATCGGTCTGGCTGATGGATTAAAACCTCTGACCGGAAAGGAATACGAACGGTTTTACAAACCCGGGTTGTTTGTCCGTTTTTTTAGTGGAGGAGAAAAATCATGAAGAGATACGTTTTTCTCCTTTTCATTTTAATTATCAATCCGGTATTCCCTGCCGGGGTTGTCTTTGCCCAGGGAAATACAACAAACCCCGGCCTTCATGATGTTCAGCCTGAAATTGTCATCCAGAAAGGGCACAATGATGAAATCACATCGATTTCTTACAGCCCGGATAAAAACCTTTTTGCAACAGGTTCGAGTGACAGAACAATCAGGTTATGGTCAAAAGATATGCGCCTTATCCGGGTATTTACCGGTCATTCAGGCTTAATCAGATCACTTACATTCAGCAGGGACGGAAAATCCCTGTTAAGCGGTTCCGCAGACGGGACGGTAAGGTGCTGGAATAGTGATGGATCAAAAGTAAACACAATCGATACGAATTCGAAGGAAGTATTCGGTGCACAATTCAGTGCAGATCATCAATACATTATCAGCGGCACCATTGATAATTATTTCGATATTGTCATCAAGAAATGGAGTGTTGACGGGAGATTAATCCGGGAAAAAAGATTGTCAGGGTTGGGATTACCCGCTTCGGAAATGAAACTCCATGTTTTATCTGACGGCAGCATCGTTGTTTTTTCACCCGGCAGAATTGATCTTATTCATCCGGAACAGCTGGAAATAGTTCAAACCTTCACCGGCGGCTTTCTCGGGGTAAGTAAAGATGGAAAATATATATTCGGGACACTGGAAAAGGATACTAAAAAGCTTGTTGGAATATGGAATACACATAATGGGACGATAAAAACAACGATCGATCTGCCGGGAAAAGAACCTGTCTGCCTACTGCAAAACAAAGAAGTAAATCTCATTGCATTGCAGTTTAAAAAAGATAATCACTATTACATTGAAGTCCGGGATTTTGAGAAAAACGTAAAAAAAGGTGAATTCGAACTCATCGGTTCTTCCACATGGAATATTCTGGATTTTTCCCCGGATGGGGAAATGATAACGGTTTGCACATGGGAAGGTATATACACGTATTCAACCAGGGGTGACTTATTGAAAATAAAGAAAATGGAGGACTACTTTCCTGCAAAACTCACCATGCAATCCAATGGAGACATGATTGCCCAGCCTTGCCAGGATAAAAACGGGGTATATATGAACCTGTGGTCAAAAAAAGGCAAATTGAATAAGAAAATACCGGTAAATACAAGAGGCTTTCCCTATGATATTAATGTTAGCCCGGATGACCGCAGCCTTGCACTCGGTGTGACTGAAGGAATTCTTCTGTTTGATGAAAACGGGGAATACATAAAAACTCTTAATACCCGGGAACCTTGTAAATCTTTTAATTTTCTCGATAATAACAGGATTCTCTATACCGGGAAAAAATTAATGAAAATTATAGATATCGATGGAATCACTTCTGAAACAAAAATATCCCCGGGATCTTCTGTAGAAGATATGGAGGTGAGCCCTCCGGGCAGCCATGTCCTTATAAAGGATAATACGAACAGTATATCCCTTTATGATTTTTCAGCGTCCGGGGGTGTCCGGCTCTGGCAGAATCAATTTTTCAAATATGGATTTTATAATTCTTCAAATTCTATTGTATTCACTCATGACGGAAAGGGTTTTCTCACCACAGGGGAAGATGATGTAGCGGGCAGGAAATATTCAAACAAACTGAAACTCTTTGACCTTGAAATGAACCTGAAGATGACATTCTACGCAGGCAATCCGTTATCCATTGCCGCCGGTGCGGATGGCGGATTGTATGCATCCGGGGGGGATGATAATACGATCCGTGTATGGAATAAAACCGGTGAACTCGAAAAAGTATATAAAGGCCACTCGGATTGGGTTATGTACCTGGATTTTACAAAAGATGGGAGATTCCTTGTAAGCGGCTCCAAAGATACGAGTATAAAACTCTGGAACCTCCAGACAGATGCATGCACCACCTTTCTGGAGTATGGGGATCAGTGGATTATCTATACCCAGGACGGTTATTTCGATTGTTCGCCGGAAGGAGGGAGGCTTGTCAACATAACGCTCGGTACCGAATCCTATGGCATAGACCAGTTTGCCGTGAGGAACAACCGGCCGGATATTTTGCTTCAAAGACTCGGGTCAAAGGATGAGGAGATAATACAACACTACAATAAGCAATATAAGAAGCGGCTCAAGAGGTTCGGATTTTCGGAAAACCAGTTATCGGATGAATTGCATATCCCGGAGGCAAGAATTATCAGCAAAAAAGTTGAAGGGAAAAATATACTATTGAAATTCACGGTCTCTGATTCAACATATAAAATAAAATCATACAATGTGTACATCAACGATGTACCCCTGTTCGGCAAATACGGAAAGAACAGACATGAACAGTCTGCCGTAATCGAGGAAAAAATCGAACTATCATCCGGGGAGAACAAGATAGAAGTATCCTGTATGAATGAAAAGGGGGCAGAATCCTACCGGGTGCTCGAGTATGAAACAAGCACTGCCGTGGTAAAAGGTAATCTCTATTTTATAAGCTTTGGTGTATCGGAATACTCAAACAAGGAGCTTAATCTTAACTATGCGCATAAGGATGCCCTTGACCTTGCCCGGATGTTCGACGGGATGAAGGATGAGTATAATGAAGTCCATATCAAGACATTTCTCAATAGCGAAGTAACCTCTTCGAATATTAAAAAGGCAAAGGATCTGCTTAAAAATGCCGGGGTAGATGATACATTTGTCCTTTTCATATCCGGTCATGGGGTTCATGATTCGGATGCTGAGGCTACCTATTATTATCTTACCCATAATACGGATGTGAAAAATCTTAAAGGAACCGCAGCGAATTTTGAACTTATCGAGAATTTGATGTATGGAATCGCCCCGAGGAAAAAACTCTTTCTTATCGATACCTGTGAATCAGGTGAAATCGAAGAAACGATACAGAACGGATATTATGCGATGGCAGATGCAAAGGGAATAAGGGCAAGGACAACCCGGAAGGGAGTCCTTGCTTTCCAAAAAAACAAACGTCCTTACCTGAACGAGAAAGACCGCTTTATCTATAATGATTTATTCAGGAGATCCGGTGCGATGGTATTTTCATCCTGCAGGGGCGGAGAATTCTCCTATGAAACCGACCAATATGAAAACGGTCTTTTTACCGAAGAGATCATCAATGCCCTGGCAACCGACAGGGCAGATGTGGATAAAAACGGATTCGTGACAATCGATGAACTTAAAAGCTATGTACAAAGGGCGGTGCCTGAACTTACGAATAATATGCAGCACCCGACAGTCGACAGGGATAATATCTATATGAAGTTCGGATTTCCGGTTACAATGAGGAATTATCAATAGTAAACTAAAGCGACTAAAAACCCGGATAAAAGAGAAGTTGCCAAGATGATGAATACCTGATCGCTGGGGAAGCTATTCTGAAATAGTTATTAATAGGAGAAGCCATCACTTCTATAGGGTAGAGGTGACGGCTTATAGGGTAGTTTATTCGACATCAATTTTTTTCGAACCCTGCCATAATCCATGGATATTGCAGTAACTTGCAGCAAAAAGAATTCCCGGTTTTTCCGTTCTGAAACTGAAAGTGGCTTCGGGATTGCTGTAAATCGAACTTGTATCGGGTCCCTGTGGGGATTCACCATGGGCTTCAAATTCCGCTTTGCCGATCTGGACAGGGAACTTTTCTCCTTCCGGATGAAAATAAAGCTCTATCCACCTGATATGGTGTTCGGTCTTATTCGGATGAGGAATCTCCTTGCCGACAGATACGGACAGTGTTATTTTTTCACCTTTCCTGATTGTATCCGGCCCTTCAATAACCGGTACATGCTTTTCCTTTTTCCAGTCAGCGGTTTGATACAAATCACCGATTTTTTCAGAAATTATATTCATATACAGTACCTCCGTATTAGTTTTAAAGAAATATACTCGCAATTCCGGATAGAAACATGTACCAGAATCCTTATAATATTAACAGTATTCCCCCGGGAAAGCAGACCCGATACATACAATTTTTTTCTGCTAAAGAAAACAGGTGCGTTTTTAATGATGGAAGTTTTTTAACATATCTATGAGTATATCTGTTTTAAAGGGTTTATTCATTACCGCATCTGCATAATGCAGTAATTCTGTTTCCCTGGAATTATCATTGTCCAGGTATTTTGAAATCTTTTCGTTTAGCGGCATTCCCGTTAAAACAATAATTTTAATCTTTATTCCCGATTCTTTTAACCAGCAAAGAATCTCAAATCCGTTTATACCCGGAATCTTTATATCCAGTATTAAAAAATCATAGGAATTCCCCTTTAATTCCTCTTTTCCTGCAATACCATTATGCAGGCAGCGGACCGAATATCCTTCATCCTCAAATGATTCTGCAAGCACCTCACATAAATCCACATCATCTTCAATAATCAATATCCTGTTTTTCATTGCTCATCCCGCTTTGTCTGTAAAGATCTGACTGGTAATGAGATATGAACCACAGTTCCCTTTCCTTTTTCGCTTTCCACGGTAATAGTCCCGTTATGAAGATGAACCAGTTCCCTGCAAATAGTAAGACCCAATCCTGTCCCTTTTGATTTCCGGGTAAAGAAGGGTTCGAATATATTCTTAAGGTCTTCCCTGTCGATTCCCTGGCCATTATCCCGGATATCGATAAGAAGGGATGCAGATTTTATGTTCCCTTTTATGTCAATATTCCCTTTATTAGCCGGGAAAGCCTGAAATGCATTATTTAAGATATTCAGAAAAACCTCACGTAATTGAAAGGGGTCGATTTCTATGCTAGTATTTTTTAAAGATGCATAATTCCTGTTCACTTCTATTTCGGAATTCATATACTGCTTTTTGATATCATGAATACATTCGTCCAGGAAACGATGAATGGATATTTTCTTTATGTCCGGCTGTTTTATGATGGAATAGTTCAACAGGTTGTTGATGATTTTCTCACTCTCCCCGATCTTTCGTTCAATCCTCTCCATATTTTTCAGTAATTTCTCATCCATATTTTTCTTTTTCACATTGTAAACAGTCCCCTGGATTACCCCGAGGGGACTCCGTAATTCGTGTGCTACTGTTGTTGCAAGTGCCCCTATATCAGAAAGCCGTTTCGCTTCGGCAAGTGCCATCCCGGTTTTTTTTCTTGCCGTGACGTCAAGTAAAATAAGAAGCAGTCCTGTTACTTTTTCCTTATCATCTTTTACCGGGTTCAGACTCCAGTCCCAGTAGGTGATTCCGATCTCCGGTTTCTCAGGATAGGAGAACGGTTTTGCATAGGTGATGTACGATTCACCTGTTTCAAGAACTTTATTAAAAATGGCTTTATTCTCATCGTGGGGGTACAGATCAAAATGATTTTTCCCTATAAAAAATTCCTCATCTCTCCCGTCTGCAGCTGCATATGCCTTATTGACACGGATAAAAGTAAAATCCGTATTTAGAAGAGCGATAAGGAAATGTGTATTGGCAAAAAGCTTTTCAATAATCTCACTCTGCTGCTGTAACAGCCTTTTTTTATCTTCTAGATCTGTTGTCTTTTTAATAAGCTCGGTATTTATTTCATCTACTTTATGAAGAAGAAGTTTTTTGTCCTTGTTTAATGATTTTTCTCTTTCTTTTATATCCGTAATATCATGAAATATCTTCAGTTTGGAAACGCTGCCGTCTGCATTATAAATAGGAGTCTCGGTCAGGTCATATGTTTTCCTGCTTTCAGGATCATACCATTCCCATTTTATTGTTTTGCCGGAAAAGACTTCAGGAATCTTACACCATGGGCATTGTTCTTTTCGTTTATACAGGTATTCATAACACTTTTTTCCCCTTGGGTTCCCCAGTCTTTTTATTATTTCCGGATTAGCGTATTCAACGGAATAGTTTTCATTACAGATATATATGCCATCCTGTATGGAATCCAATATTTTTAAAAGCCTGTTCCGTTCATTATTAAAAAATGATTCCTTTTTTTTATCCCGGGTGAAATCGTGCCACGTGCAAATGATTCCGGCAATTCTCCCGTCGATTTTTACAGGGGATGCGGAATAGCTGCAGATCTTTTCTTCGCCCCGGGGAGTTCTGAAAATAGAGGAAAAATCCTTGATGATTTCCCCTTTTAATACACGGTTTGAAATACTATCTTCTATTTCTGTCTTTTTCCCGCTTGTGTGCGGTGATATTTTCTGAGCTATTTCACTGCTGCTTAATCCCGTGGGATTAAACCCTAATGAAGCGATCCCGGCGTCATTTATCTTGACGGCAATACCGTTAGCATCATAGACCAGAACCGGCTCTGTTATGGTATTTAAAAAAACATCGAGTTCGTTCAGGTGCTTGAAATACGGGAAGCTTTTACCGGAATCAGTCATAGACCTTTTCTCTTAATCTGTATTCGGAGGGTGTGCACTCTTGAAGTTTTTTAAAGATTCTGACAAACGATTCAGTATTCTGATACCCTGTTTTATATGCTATTTCATTAACTGTTAAATCGGAATTATCCAGAAGCTCTTTTGCCTTTTCCATTCTTAGCCGTAATTTATACTCATGAAAGCTTATGCCGGTACTCTCCTTAAAAAGCCTTGAAATATATTTAGGACTTAAATATACGATACGGGAAGCCTCTTTCAAACTTATTTCCTTATGATAATTTTTTTCTATAAAATATTTAAGTTTTTCAATAACCCCGCTTACCCGGTCATTCTTTTTTGCCAGCAGGTTTTTTATTATTTCAAGAGTTTTTTCCACTTTAAGAGGTTTTTCCAGGTAATCGTCTGCATGCCCCCGGAGTGATTCCAGGATAATATCCTTCCCGCTGTAGCCGGTAAGCATCACGATAAAAACATCGGGATTTATTTCTTTAATTTTTTTTAATACTTCCGTTCCCTTTAGTCCGGGCATTCTTATATCCAGAAGAATTAAATCTATAATATTGGGTGCTCTCATTTTTGAAATAGCTTCGTCACCATTTGCAGCTTCCACAACTTCATATTCTTCTTCAAGGATTTCCCTGAATACTGTGCGAAAGTCCTTATCGTCGTCAACGATCATTATTCGATATGGCATCAATAACAGAATATCAACAATAAAAAGATTGTACAATCCGGAAAAGAGAAAAGAATGAGTATTTCCTGATAGAATCCAAAACTATTGACTAAAAAAATGAATTACTCTATTTTAATAACATCTATGACACAATGCGGGCAGTTGAAAAATTATTCGGTATGAATGAGTTTATTACTTATATTTCTCTTCTTTTTATTATATATGCTGGAGCACGAAATAACAGACACCTGTCTGGATGCTGTTTTTTCTGCTACGGAAAATGCAGTACAACCCTTTTTTACCCCCAGGATAGATATTCTGGCCATTCAGTATAATCTCGATGAGCTGATATATTCCCGGGATTGGAATGGTTTCCTTTCCTATTATAACGACCAGCTTATTTTTTTGAAGACCAGAAGAACAACTCTTATAACCAGTTTAAAGAAAAATCTCGGTATTACTCCGTAAAAACGGATTTTTTACCATTTGTACCTGTTCCATTTCGCAGGGTGTTCTCCATACCTGGCCGATATGTATACCACACATTCAGCGACTCGCCAACCAATTGGCGGGGAGTCCCCTGTTATTCCCAGCAAAGGAGTACCTCCATTTCCCTGTCGCCATCATCACCCCCGGAGAGTACCTTTAACTCTACAAGCTTTGACCCGGTAAGCTCGAGGAGTGCCCGGGTACCACCAAGGATGTCGCGCCAAAGGCTGTAATCAAAACCACCAACGACATGGTAAACCAGATGTACTGATTTGTCCTGGGTTTTGATGACCTGGGCTTTGCCATTTTTGTAGTATCTTCCGAACATAGCCGCCCCCTGCTTAAAAATGAAGTTGACCGTGGCAATACGGAAATAAACCTTGTAGATTCCAGTGAAATCTTCCTTACAGGTCAGGTACCCGATCTTCTCCGATAACTCCGGACCCTGTCCGGTTACCTTCTGTGCGGCAAGATGCAGCGCCTGGTACAACCTGATCGGGTACCAGCTGCTGGCAAGCAGGATACTCCTGGAAAGTTTTTCTGCTTTGTCTGCGGGGATCTCCCGGAGAATTGCTTCTACGGTGTCTTCTCCGAACAGCTTCTCCAACACAGTCAGTATGCTTAATAATGAAACGCCTTTCACCTGCGACTCTTCCATTATTCCGTTCTCACTTTTTTGCATTGGTCTGTGCGAAATTGTATGCTTATTCATATGCACCCCATATAAAAAATACTATCGTGTATAATGCTTTTCAAGAAAAAAATCCCGGAAAACAGAAGAGCCGTCATATCCTGAAGAAATTTCCGGCAGGTCTTCATTCGAAAATATATAAAAAGTCCTTGCATTCAATTCATGTGATCGTATACTATACAATTATTATGGAAAATAATAAAATAATCGAGGTTAATAATTTAAAACGCTATTTTAAGATTTTAAAACGGCAGGAAGGTTTATGGGGGGCAGTAAAAGACCTTTTTTCCAGGAATTACCAGACAATCAAGGCAGTAGACGATATCTCCTTTTCCGTGGAAAAAGGGGAAATCGTCGGATTTATAGGACCGAATGGAGCCGGTAAATCAACGACAATTAAAATGTTAACAGGGGTTTTAAAAGAAACCGCTGGTACGGTTGTCGTGGATTCGTATATCCCTTTTCGTGACCGTAAAAAATATGTTGCAAATATCGGGGTAGTGCTTGGCCAGCGTTCGCAATTATGGTGGAACATCCCGGTTATAGAATCCTTTAAAGTATTAAAGGATATTTACAGAATTACGGATGCCGTGTACAACAGGAGTCTTAAGCTTTTTAACGATCTCGTCGATTTAAAACAATATTACCACATCCCTGTGCGAAAACTCTCCCTGGGGCAGAAGACTCTCTGTAATATTGCATCAGCTTTTTTACACAGCCCAAAGCTCATTTTTCTCGATGAACCGACTATCGGGCTTGATGTATCAATTAAGAAAAATGTACGTAAAATTATCCGTACACTGAATAAAGAACTGGATACTACTATTATTGTCACTACCCACGATGTCGGGGATATTGAGAATCTATGTAAAAGATTGATTTTAATTGATAAAGGGAAGATTATCTTCGACGGGCTCACTTCCCATTTTAACCAGACCTTTGGTGCGTATAGAACCCTCCGTCTGGATATTGAGCATATAAACGATGGAATCCTATCCGCCATGGAGGAGCAGGTAAATAATCAATTCCGATATAAAGAAAGAATAGCAGTAAAGCTGGACAAAAACGGCTGGGTGAAATTAACCATAGACCAGGATGAATTACCGCTTCTTGATGTTCTGAATTTTGCTACCAAAACATACCGGGTGAAGGATGTAAAAATAGAAGAAATTTCTTTAGAAGATGTGATTATCAGGGCATATGAGGGCGCCCTGGAATGAGGGGATACATTGCAATAATCCGCAACAGCTTAATCAGCTACCTTTTTTTTCGAGCGGAATTTTTTTTCAGAACCCTGGGAAATCTGTTACAGATATTTATTGTTTTCTATCTCTGGAAAGCTATCTATGAAAACAGCACCAGCGAACTGAACGGTTTGACCTTTCTCCAGGCTTTCACCTACTTATCCGTAAGCGGCACCATTTTTGTTATGATCGGCACCATGATAGATTGGGAGATTTCCTTAAATATTATGCATGGTGACATTGTGATGATATTATATCTCCCCCTGGATCTGCATATTCAGACTATCGTCAGGGCCTTTGGCGTTTTTATTTTCAGGGTTCTCTTTTCCGGTCTTCCCGCGATTCTTTTTATTATCCTTGTATTTAAAGTCCCGGTTGCTTTCGGGATAAATCTCCTTTTTTTTCTTGTTTCCGTTTTTTTTTCCTTTTTAATTTCTGCAAATATCGATTTTGCCATCGGTGCTTCTGCCTTCTCCTTTGAATCTGCCCTGGGCTTGAAATTAATCAAAGACAGTATCATTCTCTTTTTTTCCGGGGCCATTGTTCCCATTCCCTTTTTCCCGAAACCCGTACAGTCTGTTATAATGATCCTTCCTTTTCAATCAATGTATTATACCCCGGTAAATCTGTTGTTAAACAGGCAATCAATGTTAAATTCCCTGCTGCTTCTTTGCATCCAGGCCGGGTGGATTATTTTCTTTGTCATCCTGGGCAGGATGTTTTACCGTAAAATATTGGTTAAATTGACTATCAGCGGAGGATAATCAGCATGAAAACGCTTATTTACTATGTGCGGATATATATGCGGCTGGCTGCCCAGGATATAAAATCCAGAATGGTCTATAAAGTCGATTTTTTCTTTGGCTTTCTGGGTGAATTTGTAATAAATGTGTTAAGCTTTCTTTCAATCGTGGTTATTTTCCAGACCATACCCCAGCTTGCCGGCTGGGATTATTACGAATTGCTTTTTCTCTACGGTTTTTTCCATCTTGTACGGATGCCCACGGATATATTTTTTGATAAACTGTGGTTTTTACAAAATGCCGTACGAACCGGTGATTTTATCATCTGCTATCTAAGACCATTAAATACGCTGTTTTATTTTATTTCCGGGGAAATACGGCTTAAAAATATTACCGCTTTAGTACTTTCCGTATTCCTGTTAATCTACACAGGAAATAAATTGCATATAAGCTGGACATTCCTTAAGGGATTATGCTTTTTCTTGATGTTCACCGGCTCTGCATTAACATTACTCGGTATCCGTATTATTGTGGCTTCAACGGCATTCTGGGTAATAAACAATGTGTTCTTGATGAATTTTCATTTGAAGCTCTATGATTTTTCCCGGTACCCGATTTCAATATTCAGCAAACCTTTCCGGTTTTTTTTCACCTATGTGCTGCCCTTTGCTTTTATCGCCTATGTCCCGGTAAACGCCCTGCTTAAAACCGGGGATGTGACACTATCCTGGCTCATTACCCCCCTGGTGGGGTGCGGGGTTTTTGCCCTGGCCTGTCTTGTCTGGACCCTTGGGGTCAGGCAGTATACCGGGACAGGGACATAAGCCGGAAGTTATGCGAGGTATTCCATGAAAGTGAGACTGGTTGTTTTCATATGTCTTATTACCTGTTTTGCCGCCTATGGGAATGTCGGCTTTTACGAACCCGGTAAGGCAGGGGTGATATATCCCGCTTCGTCTTCACACCTTGTTATGAAAGAAGAGAATATTGATATTGATATCTATTTCCGGCACAGAACGGAAAATTTTTCCGAATATGATCCGAAAGGTTTTTTCTATATCGAATACAGGTGCTCATACCGGTTTAAAAACGAAGGAAAAGCAGGAACTTACCTTCTCGGTTATCCGGTTACCTATGGCGACTTCGGTTTAGGGGGGCAGGTTCAGGCCAGTGTCTGTAATTTCCAATGCATCGCCGTATTACGGTTTTTATTATTTTGGGGATACAATTAAAAATAAATTATTAAAGATAATATTATCCAAAATCTTCATAATAGCACTTATCATTTTTATAATGACAGGATTCGTATTAATAGTAATAAAAAGCAAGTTAAAAACTTTATTATCCTTATCTAAGATAGATGACCATCCACTTTATATTATGACCTATGATGGAGGTTATCATTTTGATGATTACTTAAAAATTGGTTCTAAAAACCCTCAAGAATTTAAAGAATTCCTTTTTAATAAATTATTATTTTCCAATCAGAGTAACATTATAAATAATTGTAAATTTGCCTGCACTAGTTTCTCGGCTATAAATGAAAAAAATCAATATATTTTCGGTCGGAATTACGATTATTATGGAAGATATGCATCACTTGTTCTTTTTACTAATCCTCCAAAAGGATATGCTTCTGTATCTATGGTTAATATAGATTGGGTAAGAAATTTTAATATTTTTGGTAAAGGGAATAATCATCCAATTACTTCCTGGGAAAAACGAATTGCACTATTGGCAGCACCCTATCTTCCATTTGATGGAATGAATGAGTATGGCCTTGTTGTAAGTGTAAACTCCGTTAATAAAAGTAAAGCAAGTATTGATCCCAACAAGATAACAATCGGTTATACTCAGGCTATACGTCTTATGCTGGATCATGCAAGGAATATTGATGAAGCAATCTCATTACTACATCAATATAATATAGATTTTGTTACTACAAATCCGCAGCCAATCCATTTTCATATTGCAGATGCATCAGGAGAGTCAGTCATTGTTGAATTTATAAATGGCGAAATAGTATTGGTGAAAAGTGATACACCATGGCAAGTTGCTACTAATTTTATACTAGAAGGTAATAATAAACCTGAATTAAGTTGTAATCGTTATAGGTTAATCAATGGAAAGCTTAAAGAAAAGTCGGGAAAAATATCAGATAAAAGGGCAATGGATCTTTTAAAACAGGTTTCAAATTATGCATCTACCAACTGGTCTGTACTTTACAATCTTAATTCCGGGCAGATTCAAATTGTAATGGGAATGAAATATTATCATATTGAAGAAATCAAACTGATGATGAAAACAGGAATTATCACAAATATACAACCATAAAGATATTAGCAGTTGATGGTAATATTGGAAATTATTCTGGTTATAATGCATCGATATCAGGAGATGGAAATAATTTTATTGCAGGTGCTTATAGAGATGATGATAATGGAATTGATATTACTTATAAATTATGTATCTATAATCTCAGGGGGAATATATGCCCAAATACAAGCTAAATAAGCAAAACCAATTGAAATGAAATAATCAAGTATGTTTTTGAGTTGTTTATACGATAAGAAATCCGGTTCCTTTTTCTTAATCTTTGGGTATGGCAATTGTAAAGCAATATTTTTTTTAATAACCTTGATGACCACCTTATTTCAATAATAATTGGGGTTCACCAGGATGCCATGAATTCAGTTGTCTTATCTGTGAGTACATAATAAGACCGGAAACATGGCCGGTTAGGCATAAAAGTATAAGGTGCAGAAAAAATGGAAGAAGCCTGGCTTTTTTACTTGATAAAGACAATATAACAGAGGTTTCTTTTATCGAATTGGAAATGAATGAATAAAATCAAAAATATTTTACCATGCCTTTTATAATCACTGATAAGGTTTCCTGTAAATATCCTTCTTGCTCAGGCCATTCTCACGGGCAATAAAAACCCAGGCAAATGTATTTACCAGAAACCGTAGAATCCATCCCGGAAAATTCATCGCTGCAATGGTAATATTGTCTTTTTTTTTAAGAGTATCACTTTTGATATCCTCTGCGATTGCCGAGAAAATATGAGATTCCTGCAAAAATACCATATTTATCCGGGTTTTTCATGCCCGAATATTCATAAAGTTCCCTGTTCCCGGGAGAAAGCCTGGATTATTTCCCTAAAAAGTAATTGCCATTCCTCTCCCTACCTTTTATAATCACTCCATGATACCAGAAAAAATACCGGAACAATCCCCCTTTAAAGGGACGGATATCTATAATGGGCTGCGGGGAAAAAGCTTCAATACCGGCTGGAGGTTTTATTATGGTGATCCCGGTAATGCAGAGGACCCGGGATTCAATGATTCCCCGTGGCAGTTACTCGACCTTCCCCACGATTACAGCATCCGGCTTCCTTTTAATAAATCATCTCCTGCAGGACCGGGGGGCGGGTATCTTGACGGCGGGACAGGTTGGTACAGGAAAGCCTTCACCCTCCCGGAGGAATATTCGGACAAGCGGATTACTATCCAGTTTGACGGTATTTATATGAACAGTGAAGTATGGATTAATGGCATCTACCTGGGGATTCGTCCGTACGGATATAGTTCTTTTGAATATCATCTTACCTCATATTTGAACTCTGGAAAAATTCCCAATGTGATTGCGGTGAAAGTGAATAATAACCAGCCGAACAGCCGGTGGTATTCCGGGAGCGGGATATACCGGAATGTATGGCTCACGGTGACCGGGCCCGTCCATATTGCATATTGCGGGATGACCATTACAACCCCTGCCGTGGGGACGGATTCTGCCACAGTCCGGATTGCGACAATTGTGGAGAACCATTCAGATGCGGATACTCCTGTCCGGTTGTTCACAGAAATTCTGGATCCGGATGGGAATTGTGTGGGAACATCGGCCAGTCCGGAAAAAAAGGTGAATAAAAACGGGCAGGAGATGTTCATTCAGGAGATCGCAGTCAGGAATCCTCAGTTGTGGTCCACAGGTTCTCCGGATGTTTATACAGCCCAGACCAGTGTCAGGATTAATGCAAATAATGTTGATAAGTATAAGGCAGGATTCGGATTCAGGACAATCAGATTCGATGCAGATACAGGGTTTTATCTGAATGACGTGAACATGAAATTGAATGGTGTCTGTCTTCATCATGACCTCGGTGCCCTTGGTGCCGCGGTGAATTACCGGGCAATCGAAAGACAGCTGGTTATAATGAAGGAAATGGGGTGTAATGCGATCCGTACCTCCCATAATCCTCCGGCTCCGATGCTTCTTGACCTGTGTGACCGTCTGGGATTTGTGGTGATTGATGAGGCATTTGATGCGTGGAAGGAGAGTAAGGTCCAGAATGATTATCATCTGAACTTTGATATATGGGCAAGGGAAGATATAAAAGCAATGGTACGGAGGGACAGGAATCATCCCTGTATCATCATGTGGAGTATAGGAAATGAGATTCATGATGTTCTTTCAGCAGAAGGGGTGGCAACAGCCCGGAATCTTATCACGTGGGTAAAAGAGGAGGATGCAACCAGGTTTGTGACACACGGGGGCAATCATAATGAGAAAGGGACCGATGCGGCAGCCCTACTCGATGTTGTGGGATACAACTATATAACCCATTTATACGATATACATCATAAAAAATATCCGGGCTGGAAAATGTATGCGAGTGAGACAAGCTCTGCCGTAAGAAGTCGCGGAATTTATAAAACACCCACGGATGAAAATATCCTGGAAGACAGTGATTACCAGTGTTCTTCGTATGACAACAGCATCGTGGATTGGGGGTCAAAAGCCATTGAGTCGTATAAAATGGTGAATGACCGGCCATGGGTTGCAGGGGAGTTTATCTGGACCGGATTCGATTATATCGGTGAACCCACACCCTATGAATGGCCTTCAAAAAATTCGTATTTCGGGATTGTTGATACAGCAGGATTTCCCAAGGATATCTATTATTTCTACAAGAGCCGGTGGACAAAAAAACCGGTGGTCCATTTATTACCTCACTGGAACTGGGAAAAGGGGCAGACGATCGAAGTCCATGTTTACAGTAATTGTGAAAGTATCGAATTATTCCTGAACAACAAGTCTCTTGGACAAAAGCGTTTTACCGGTGCAGACCTTTTCCTGTGCTGGAATGTGCCATATGAACCGGGTATCCTGAAAGCAGTAGCCAGGCAAAACGGCAACATTATTACTGCAAATGAAAGAAAAACCGCCGGACCCCCTGCAAAACTCCGTATGATCCCGGACAGGTCATCTCTCTTTGCAGACAATAATGACCTGGTATTTATAGAAGTCACTATCCTTGATAAGGATGATGTGATTGTCCCTTATGCAGATACCCCTGTCTTTTTTTCACTATCAGGACCCGGGAGGATTGCCGGAGTCGATAATGGTAATTCAATAAATCATGAGCCGTATAAAGGGTCACGCATATCTGCATTTAACGGAAAATGCCTTTTGATTATACAGGCAACCAGTGAAGCAGGACAGATCATCATTACAGCAGATGCAGACGGGTTATCAAAAGCAGGAATTTCAGTACAATCCATAAATCCCAAATCCGGCTGTTTCAGAGCTTTGCTATAGACGGTTATTGTCAGATTGATTTTCATGGTAAAAAACTTTTTCTTGCAGGAATGGTATTGATACGGTATAGTATAGATAAAATATCTCATGGTCGCTATGAAAGCATAACCGATCATTGTATAATTGTATAATTGTATAAAGGAAGGGAATATGGAAGAAAAAGAAGTAAAACAATTAAAGGCATTTTTACTCTCAAATCAGTTTGGGGAAGATCCTGCCGGATATATTTCTAAAATGGAACATATCTCCATGATGCTCCCGTTAGAATGGAATGGGAAATTCCCCGGTGCAACCCGGTTCAAGCCGGATACGAATATCTGTAAGGTTATTGAATCCACCAAAGAACGGTCGATTATCCCATGGTGGTGGTACCTGGAACAAAAAGAACCTGTTCCTGCCGTAGTAGAGGATATCTTCAAACAACTTGTTTTTGATTATGTTTTGGTGTTTCCAAAGAAGAATGTGTGGATTTATATACTGGTGGAACCGGATATACAAATTCTTGAACTGCTGAAAAACCAGGACAATCTCCGGGCTTTTATTATGATGAGTATTGTAAACAAGAATTTCAATCTGAAGGAACGGAGAGTAAACCGTCTCCGTCTGGGCAAGGTATTACGATCCCAGGAGATAAATAATATATTCACTTTTGTCGTTTTTTCCAAGAATTACGAGTTTGCAGGTAAAATTTCAAAACAAATCCCTTCTGTTCATCATATTGTGGACTCGAACCATACTGCATGGAGAATATATTTCCCGGGTAAAAAACAGGTATTCTGGTCTTTTAAGGAATTACTGGCAAACCTTTTCGGTTCACCCATTCATGTTAAGGATTAACTGTATACTTTTTTATTTTTCCCGGGAATACTGATAAGGTAACTTACCCCTTTATTGGTTTCCATTTCCATTGTCCCGTCTAATTGCTCAACAAGTGTATTGATAATTCTCATTCCCAGGGAGGAATTATCCGTCTGTTTGCATCCAACACCATTATCCTTAATCAATACTGTTATTATATCATCCGGGGTTTCTTTGATGGAAAGAGTGATTATTCCTTTTCTGTTGTCCGGGAATGCATATTTCAGGCTGTTCGTAATAATTTCCGTTATAATAATGCACAGAGGTATAGAATGATTCAGTTCCAGGTAAAAGGGATCGATATCCTGAATAATCCGTACAGGGTTATTTTTTATTGAATAAGAAAGAAGTATATTATTGATAAGTTTATCAAGAAACAACCTTATATTGATTTCGGAAATTCTTTTTTCACTGTATAGTTGTTCATGAACCATCGCCATTGCCATGATTTTTGTCTCGATATCAGTAAGAATCTGTTTCTCATTAAGATTCGTCATTCTTTTTTTTCTTAATTGCATAAGGCTTATGACAATTTGCAGATTATTTTTTACCCTGTGGTGAATTTCAGATAACAAGGTTTCTTTTTCTTTTAACGCTTCTTCTAATTTCTGCGTCCTCTCTGCTACAAGCTCTTCCATAAATGTATTCAGCCGTTTTAATTCTTCCCGCTGGGCAGATGCTGTTTTGTATTCGATTTCAAGCTGCTCATATACCTTTTTTAATTCTTCCTCTGCTTCCCGTTGTTTTATAATATTATGAAAATATAAATATAACTGGGGAGGCGCAAGAATCGCGGGAACAATGATTGACAATATCAATCCGATTAAAAAAACTTCCCCGGTAACAAAATAAAGGGTGAGTATGGTAACACCCCCGGAAATTACGACTGTAAGAAGGGTAATGAATATGATGAGTTTTTTTATACCGAATCTTGTGATAATAGCATAAATCATTTTACGGTTCTTCCTGATATAAGCCCGCCCTTATTCATAGCTATAGGGTATCATTAGAATACGTCTTTTGTCATACTTCTTTACCATTATAAATATAACTGAAATTAATGGATATGTGAAGGAGATTTTTTGCTATTAATAAGAACCGGTTCAGGAAATCGCACCCGGTAACCGGGTACTATTTTGGGGAACTGTTTTTTCACTATTACAAATATTTTTTTAATATATGAACGTTTTGGTTAATTGGTGGGAATATAACACTGATTCACACAGCGTTGGCCACGCCCACAACCCAAATCTATAAAAGCGGAAAATACTCTATAGCTGTAATTACATCATATCCGGGGAGGCACCGGCCAACGCAAGTGTTACGGGTTGAAAATCTTGGAATAATACCTGCGATTTTCACCCATAGTAACACAGCGTTGGCTACGCCCAC
>JAFGQK010000158.1 GCA_016935735.1 Spirochaetales bacterium
AGCTGTTTTTAGCGAAACTTTGGAGCAGGCTTTTGAACCTACTCCTCAAAGTTATAGACTTGCATCATAATTTCGAGGTTTTGTCAAAGATGGGTAAAAATCCTCGAATTCCCGCCCGACCAGCCGGGGATCAGGTATTTGAGAGAAGTATCCAGGATTCAGTAATAAGATAATGCTTACTTCTGAATATTTCCCGCTATCCGAAATATACAAATAAAACGAATATTATTAGAATTTGTCTTTATTCCGTGTTTTCCGTGTATTCCGTGGTTTTTCTTCTTGTCCTTTACCTGCATTTCCTGTAGTATATCCCCGGTGATATTTTTCAGGGGGGGTACCTGCTCATGAAAGATTTTTTTGATGCATTATGGGGCCTGGTTCCCATTACCGAGTGGCTTTTAAATACCGGTATGGCCAAAGAGCTGGCTGAAACCTGGACCACCATTATACAAGCCGTGTTGACCATGGCGGCCCTGGGCGTCCTTGGGGGCTTTGTCCGGGCGGTGAAGGAACTGTGGAAATGGGTGGTAAATATACGGGCCGCCCGGGATCTGTTTCCGGCTTTCACTTATAAGGAAGTGAAAGCAAGGCAGCGGTATTTTATCCCGACCCAGTTCCAGAATAAGTCCCCGGAACGGATGGAAGAACCGCGGTATTCACATCATAATGTGAGTAAAAATCCTTTAATCCGTCAAATGATCACTATCAATTTTAACGAAAAGAAAGTGGATAACAGGTTCAATCTCGTGCTTGCCGGTTCGGGCATGGGAAAAACAACATTCATGGTAAACCTGTATATCCGCTACACGTCCTGGCCCCGGCGTTATAAAATCCGTCTGTATCCGTTTCATGATCCCGCTGTCCTGGATAAAATAAAAAAGATCGATGGGAAGGAGGCCCGGAAAACAATTCTCCTGCTGGATGCCTTTGATGAAGACGGGCAGCTGCTGAGACCGGACAAAGATGACGGACTCACCATGGACCAGCGTTTCGAAACGCGGATGCAGCACATCCTGGAACAGGTCCGGGATTTCCGGGCGGTCATCATCACCTGCCGCACCCAGTATTTCCCCAGGCGGGATGACCAGGAGTTTGAAATCGAAGTGCGCGGGGATGACCGCTTTTATGTTCTGGATAAGTTCTACATTTCACCCTTTACGGAAAAGGAGATCCGCCGGTACCTGCGTAAAAAATACGGCGTCCTGCGGTTCTGGAATTGGGGCAGGAAATCCACCGCCTGCCGTATCGTTGACCGGTCCCCGCACCTGATGGTCCGGCCCATGCTCCTTGCCTATATCGACTACCTGGTACAGGACCGCGGACAGACCTTTGCCACCACCTTTGCGATTTACGAAACCCTGGTAAAAAAATGGCTGGAACGGGAGGCGGATAAGCGCAAACATAAGGCCGTTGACAGGGAATCCTTTATAAAAGACCTGCACGACTTCTCCCGCCTGGTGGCCCTGGAGATTTTCAGCGGTTCCGGCATGGGGGAAGGCTACAGCCTGTCCCGGGAAAAGGCCCGGGAGATCAGACAGAGGAATGAGCTTTCCCTCAGCGAATACGAAGTCACCGGCCAGTCCCTTTTAACCCGCGACGCCCACGGAAACTGGAAGTTTGCCCATAAATCGATTTTCGAGTTTTATTTCGCCCTCCATATACTTGATAATATTGATGATGTTCAATTTATATGGAGTACTGATTTTTCCACCCTGGATATGACCAGGGAGTTTCTTATCAGTAAAATGCCCGGAACCCTGTCCGGGATTCCCATGCCCTGGGACATGGTGCACATCAAAGGAGGCACCTATCTCATGGGCAGCCCGGATGATGAACCAGACCGTTCGAAAGACGAACTCCAGCACCAGGTAAAGGTGGATGAATTTTTCCTGGCCAGGTATCCTGTTACCGTTGCCCAGTTTGGGATTTTTATAAAAGAAACCGGGTATGATAAAACTGACGGAAAAGCGTGGAATAATACGGAAGACCATCCGGCAGTGAATATAAGCTGGGAAGACGCCATGGCCTATTGCGGATGGCTGGCCGGGAAAACAGGGCAGCCCTTCTGCCTGCCCACGGAAGCCCAGTGGGAATACGCCTGCCGTGCCGGCACTGTTACAGCATATAATACAGGAAAAACTATTACCCCGGGCCAGGCCAATTTCGCTCGTAAAAAAGGCAAAACAACACCCGTTGGTACCTACCCGGCAAATGCATGGGGACTGTATGATATACACGGCAATGTATGGGAGTGGTGTTCCGACTGGTACGGCGAAGACTACTATGCTGAATGTAAAAAGCAAGGGATAGCAAATAATCCGATTGGCCCCCCTAAGGGCGAGGTCCGTGTCCTGCGCGGCGGCGGCTGGATCAACAACGCGAGGTTCACGCGTTCGGCCTGCCGGAGCGGGAGCTGGCCGTCCAACCGTAGCCGGGTCAGGGGCTTCCGCCTTGCCCGAGGTCAAAAAAGGAAGGAGTAAGGCAAGCCGGGAATGGCTGCCGGTGGGCGGGACAGCCGGAGTGGAACGGAGGCGGTCCAAGCCCACGGGCTGTCATTCCCGGCCCGCCGGGTAAGGGGGGCTTCTGTTCATAACGTTTTAAACCGAAACACCGGATTTTGCGGACCCGGCTTTCCCATGGTTTTAAAAGTCTCATCTTTTTTCCCGCATTTTTTTCAATTCAGTCATTTTTTTTATTGTTACACATCTTTCCCCGGATTAAACTTTGTGACACCGTGTTGTCACAATCTTGTCTTTTTTTTTTATATAAATGTATGAAAATTCATACATTTACTATATTGATACAATAATGAAAAGAGAGTTTTTCTGCTTAAATATTTAGTTGATTAATTCAAGTTTGTATTATATGGACAAAAAGTCATTTATAAGCAAAGCATGGAAGCAGGAAAAAACCGGGGAAAATACCATAAAATAAGCATCTGCCTGCCTTCCTGCACAGAAAACCGCAGACTCTGTCAGTATTATACAGGACGGAATTGTCCTTAACCGGAGAATTATAACTCTGCTATTTCTTCTGTGCTCAGACCGGTTATTTCCGAAATTTCATTCACTGAATAACCCAAATCTTTCATTTTTTTCGCTACGGCACACCGTTCTTTTTTTTCTCCTTTTTCAATCCCTTTTTCGAATCCCTTTTCAATTCCCTTTTCGAATCCCTTTTCAATTCCCTTTTGCATTATTTCATCTGCTATTGCTGTTAACATATTTTTCACCTCCGCTAAATTGGTTATCTTGTCATACTCTTCAATGTCTACTTTCTGGCGAAACATCCGTTTGAACCAGATTGCAAACATTCTTATATCAATTATATTTTCATCTTTTATCAAGTCTGTTACTTTATTAATAGCTTCCTTTAATCCTTTTTCATCTTTTCTTTTCTCAAGATAGATGATTGCCGAAACAAGGTTGTGTAGTTTCAGTAATACATCATCCGGGATATCTTTCTCTATAATTTTATAATATTCAAACCCGGGAATATATTTCTCCGGTATTCTTTTATCAATTAATTCTTTTACATTGGAAGGTATTGTCCAATTGGCCCGGCCATTATAAAGGAGGATAGGAAACACTGACGGCAAAAGCCCTTTTTGGGAGTTTCTTAATAATAGATCGTAGAATTGAATTATATAAAGCAGCATCCTTATCGGTATGGATTTATCCACTGTAGACTGGAATTCAAGAAGAATATAAATATAAGCTTCCGTATCTTTCAGCGTTATCCTGTAAATAATGTCCGATTCCCGTGATAAGAATTCTTCGGAAATAAATGACCTGTCTACCAGATCAATGCCTTCCAGGGTAATATCCTTTACAAAGTCTTCTGTCACAAAGGATTTAATTAATTGCAGGAATATCCGCTTATTGGAGAAAATGTACTTATATGTATCATCATAGATGTGACCTTTATCCATGATTGTAGTATATCACTTTTAAGGTAAAAAGGGAAGACCAGCCGGGTGCGATTTCGCAAACTGGTTTTTTGTAAAAAAAAAGTTTCTTAAAAGCTCTATTTTTTAAAAAATGCAATGCAGGACGAATATTTTGACAGTATATATAAATAGTGGATAAAATCCTCAATAATTTTAAATATTCTTCCTGGTTTCCTGGCTTTCTCATTTAATTTTTTAGTAAGACTAAATAGAGCGGATCAAACAAAACAGGTAAAATAATAATGTTTTACTTTTCTATTTTCTAAGGAAACCGGGAAGTCAGGAAGGAGAACAATATGAGGTGAGAATACAATAATTTAACAGAAGGAATTATTGCTGCTGCTATTACTGTACACGCGAGTTATATATTCATCTTGATTCCCTTGATAGAAAGAATTTAACTATAAGGAAGCCAGGAAACCGGGAGAAATATCATTAAGTATTTTTTAATTCATGTAATAAGGGACATTGACATAAACCATTGAAAAGAAATATCCTCCTAATAACAATAAATAAAAACCGGGAGGATATGTTGTATGATGGTGAAGTACTCCAGGTGCTAAGTGAAATGAAAAAAGCTTTTGAAGAAAAGATTTCAAACACAGACGAGGCGCTTAAACATTATAATTATTTTACTAACAACAAAAATCGGATGCAGTATGATATTTATAGAGAAAAAAATTTACCTGTTGGAAGCGGATTGATAGAAGGAAAATGCAAACTCATAGTAAACCGGAGATTCAAGGGTAATGGAATGCACTGGAAAAAAGCCGGTAATGAGCGTGTTCCGGAAGTTCGATGAGCTGTTTTTAGCGAAACTTTGGAGCAGGCTTTTGAACCTACTCCTCAAAGTTATAGACTTGCATCATAATTTCGAGGTTTTGTCAA
>JAFGQK010000159.1 GCA_016935735.1 Spirochaetales bacterium
GAATCTGAAAGGCATAGCCTTTATAATCAATATAATAAGGAGGAAATAGACCACCTCCAAAGGAGGTGGTTTCCTTTTGATAATGAACATTATCAATTTCTATACACTGAATTGAAAGTTATTGATTTATTGATTGTAAAATTATTATATATCAATTAGTATATAATTAAAGTGCCATATCAGTGATGAGTAAGAAATCAAGACTGAAAATACAAAAAATCATGAGGTTCATTAAAAAGTCTCTGTTATATGTTTTTCTTATTTTTTTCTTTTTTATTTTTACTTTCCCATTTTATTATGTCTTTGTCCTTGCAACCAGGTCTTATGAGACTATTTTCAATATTCCCCCTCCTTTCACCTTTGGAAGTCATGTTGTACATAACTTCAATAAATTGATTACCCAGCTTCCTTTTGCATTTAATTTTATAAATAGTTCAGTTATTACTGTGGGAGCGACGGTAACAAGGATCTTTTTCTGCACAATGGCTGGATTTGCCCTGGCAAAATACAGGTTTCCCGGAAGAAAGTTTGTTTATACACTGGTTCTGTTGATTCTTATGTTTCCCAGGTTTTTCACCATTATCCCCCTGTTTAAAATGATGGTATGGCTCAAATGGGTAAATACCTATCTCCCGATGATCATCCCGGGTATGACAGAAGCGATCGGTATTTTTCTTATGACCCAGTTCATGGCCAATTCCATTCCGGATGAATTAATGGATGCTGCCCGGATAGATGGACTTAATGATTTCCAGATACTACTCCGGGTCGTTTTCCCCCTGTCTAAACCGGGTATTTCGGTTTTAGGGACTATTACCTTTATCGGTTCGTGGAATGATTTTCTCTATGCCCTGGTAATGCTCCCGGAAAGAATCATGCAAACCCTTCCCGTTGCACTCTCTTCACTCTATCTTATGGCAGAAGGAGATTTCGGCGCACTTATGCTGGGGAATGCTATTACCATTCTTCCATTACTGGTTGTATTTGTTTTTTTCTCTAAAACAATTATTAATAACTTTCTTGCAGGAAGTGTGAAAGGATAGGAAGAGTGTTGTTATGAGAATGAAATCATTAAGAATTATTTATCCCCTTTTTTTTCTTACCCCTTTTTTTATCCTTTTCCTGTCATTCGGCTTATTCCCTGTTCTTTTTTCTATATTGATATCATTCCACCAGTGGAAAGGGATGGGAGATATGAAATTCGTGGGGCTCCTGAATTATGCATATTTCCTGTTAAAAGATCAATATTTCTGGAAAACCATAAAGATAACACTCTGGCTCCTTGTATTTGGCTCTCTCACCCAGCACTTTATCGCAATCCCATGTGCTATCATACTGAATAACCGGTTAATCCGGGGCAGGGACGTATTTAAAACCGCCTATTTTCTTCCATATATAACCAACACAATCTCTATTGCTTTGATTTTTAACTACATCTTTGGCAATAACTATGGTTTTTTAAACTTTATTCTTGAGTCCCTGGGTCTGGGCAGGTATAACTGGCTTATCAATAAAAACCTTATTCCCCCGGCAATTGCCACCGTGGTAAACTGGCGTTATATCGGATGGAATACGATTATCTATATTGCGGGATTACAGGCAATCCCGGAGGATCTGTATGAAGCTGCAACAATTGATGGTGCAAATTCCCTGCAAAAACATATCAATATAACAATTCCACTTTTATTACCCATCATATTTTTTGCAGTCACCTTGAGTGTCATCGGCGGTATGCAGCTTTTTGATGAACCCTTTATTATGACAGAAGGATACGGGGGAATGGGGGGAACAGATAATGCAGGATTTACCGCTGCTTTTTATATCATGTGGCAGCTTCAGAGGGCAGGAAGATTGGGAAGGGGCAGTGCAATATCATGGCTCCTTTTTCTTTTTGTTTTAATCATCACCCTTATCCACAGAAGAATTATTTTGCAACTCCAGGGGAAAGAAGGGAATGAATAAGTAAATTCTAAGAATTTCAGACGGAAAACCGGTAAAAAAACATAGCATAACACAGAATAGTATTGTATAACAGAATTGTAATAGCATGAAAAATGATTTACCTTTAGCGGATTTATCTTTTGAAGAATATGCTCAATCCATATTTGATATATCCATATCCCCTGAAGAATGGGCAGCAAAATTTTCACATAAAATCGGCTGTTCATCATTTGATGAATATTGTTATAGAAATAAAAAATTGGAAAAATGGATA
Organism: Spirochaetales bacterium; assembly: GCA_016935735.1. Taxonomy (GTDB): domain Bacteria; phylum Spirochaetota; class Spirochaetia; order SZUA-6; family JAFGRV01; genus JAFGRV01. Next base: position 2,216 of record JAFGQK010000159.1, read on the forward strand.
TACAAATTACACAGAATTTTATCAATAAACAGCAAATATGACATTGATTCATTACGGAAAAAATATCTTACAGAAAACGAAATTGAAGAAATAAAAAAAGATAGTGAATTCTAAAAATAAGTTTGTAAATAACTACATGCTTTGCTGCGGGAGTTATAGGATAGACGAATACATGATAATGAAAAAAGAATAGCATTAGTAAGATGGCGGTACTATTTATAATCTTCGAGTTGAAGAATAAGAAAAATTAAAATACAAAAAAGGAGATAAAAGTGAAACCGAAATTCTTTATTATTTTATTGACTCTGACCACTATTATCCTGGCCGGTCATGGTCTTTACAGTCAGACAATCGGCGATGTAAATAATGATTCTGCAATCGATATTATCGACGCCCTCCTTGTTGCCCAGTATTATGTCGATCTGAATCCTCCCAATTTCAATCCGGACGCAGCGGATGTTGATGCAATTGGTCAAATTGATATTGTTGACGCACTCCTTATTGCCCAGTATTACGTAGGTCTTATTTCCGAATTTCCAGGACAGACACAGACCCCTGCACCCACCCCTACTCTTCCGGTTTCTACAGATTCGCCTCTGGAAAGTCCACAACCCCCCTCATTGCCAGGGAACTGGCAGCTTGTTTTTCAGGATGAATTTGAGGGGAATCAGCTCGATGCATCAAAATGGAGTAAGAATTATCCATGGGGAAATACCCATAACCACAGGGCTTACATGGATCCTGCAAATGTAAATGTAGAGAACGGTCTTTTAAGAATAAAAGCGGAAAACAAACGGCATCCTGATGCCCCCGATGGAATCTACCGGGATGATTTTGGCTGGCTTTCCCTGGATTATACATCCGGCTGTGTTACGACTTCGGGAAAATTTCACATAAGACACGGGTACATTGAAGGGAGGTTGAAAATGCCCCCGACAAAAGGATTCTGGCCCGCTTTCTGGACACTCAGCGACGGATGGCCCCCTGAAATCGATATTATGGAATTTTTATCATCTGTCCAGACCAGGTTTTACACCAATTACCACTGGGGGGAACCGGAATACGGATCACATTTTGTCGAACATTCCGGCCCGGATCTTACTGCTGGATTTCATGTATTTGCAGTGGAATGGGACAGCAATCATATGACATGGTATCTTAATGGCAATGAAATCGCACGGTTTGAAAGCAGTTACTGTTCCCAGGCTGTAAACCAGTACATTCTCCTGAATCTTGCAGTGGGCGGATGGGAAGAAGACCCGGATGGTTCCACTTCCTGGCCGGGATGGTATGAATGCGACTGGGTAAGGGTCTGGCAGAAACAGTAATGATACGGTAATAATAGATTGAACAGACTGATGCATTTTTATCTGGATAATTTACAAATTAACAAGATAATACTTGACAAACAATCCCTTTCGTGTTACTTTATATTAATTCGTAACACTAAAGGACAGAGGATTATTATGCATATGGCAGATGCCCTGCTTTCCCCCGCAGGAGGAGGGGTTATGTGGGCAGCAACTGCGGTCACTGCCGCCTATTCTTCGGTAAAGGTAAAAGAAGATATTGATACAAAAAGAGTCATCATTTTATTAAAGTTAAAAATTTGATTTATCATTATCCTGACGGGCAAAAAGCAATTGATGATATAAATTTCACGATTACCCATGGTGAATCAGTGGCCCTGGTCGGTGCAAATGGCGCCGGAAAATCAACATTACTTCTTCATATTAATGGAACTATTATTCCTCGCCAGGGAATTGTGAATATCGGGAATATACCGGTGAATGAGAAAACACCGGAAATTATACGGAAAAAAGTTGAAATAGTTTTCCAGAATTCCGATGATCAGCTTTTCATGCCCACGGTGTTTGATGATGTTGCCTTTGGCCCTGTAAACCTGAATATACCAGCAGAAGATGTCAGGTTTCTGGTTGATCATGCACTGGAACAGGTCGGGGCTCTTCATTCAAAGGATCATCCGCCTTACAAATTATCTGCCGGTGAAAAGCGGCTTGTCGCCATTGCAACCGTCCTTCCCGTATTTCCTGAAATACTGGTCATGGATGAACCCACATCCGATCTTGATCCTTTCTCAAGAAGGACAATTATACAACTGTTAAAATCATTTCATCACACAAAAATTATTGCAACCCATGACCTGGATATGACCATGGAATTATGTGAAAGAACGATTATATTGAATAAAGGGGAAATATCCTCGGACGGTCCCACGGAAGTCCTGTTTAATGACAACAAACTCCTGGCAGCCAGCCACCTTGAACAACCTTTATGCATGCAATCCTGCCCGGTTTGCGGAAAAGCCGGATAAATTGGATGATTGGTTGGTTTTTAGGAGATAATCTTAAAGCCGTAATGTGTCAACAGGATAAAAACCATCATCATAAATAGTTAAAAACCTGCTTCTAACAGGTTTCTGATATATAAAATGTAACAATTGTCGTATTGGTTTATATATATATTTCTTTTCTTCATTTCTTTCTTCCCACCATTTTACCATATACAAGAATGCCTTTACCAAAATATTTCCATACTTTTTCATCCAATCAAGAAACATCCTCAGCATCATTCTCACCAACTGTGCAATACTATAAAAATTCAAATCATGATGTATTGCCTTAAGCCTTCTGTAAAGAGAATCCGGGAAATAAACATGTACACTCTCACGACTGATTTTCCTGTCATCATTTACCAGTTCATACTTGCTCATTCTCTGTTTTCCGGTAAAGTGTTCCTTTTCCAGATGGGGTGAAAGCAGTGAAAAAATCTTCACGACTAACTGCGATATACTTCCCTCCTGTTTATACAGATCAAGCCTTCTTAGTTCCTCCTTCATCTTCACATCCATCTTAAAATGAAACTCAAACAATTTTTGTTCATTGTTATTCATCAATACGCCTCCCTGCCATTATTAGTCTTTATATATATAAATAGCAAAAAAATCGCCCTGCATGCACAAATTGGTAATTTTTTTTAGTTTTTCTATCTCCGGTTTGAAAAAAATCCGAATAACCCCACATTACCGGTAAAAGCCTGTACCACATTAAAAAAATCTCACTCCTGTTTCATTAATAAAGTTTGCCTGTTCCTTGTCTTTTTTTACATCTTTCACTATACTTCTGTTTAAAAAGTCTATATTTCAGAGGATAACCCCATGAAAATACCGGAAAATACAGTCACCTGGTTGAAACAATCAAAAGATGGATATGCACGTTACAAAGCAGGTGAACTTTTTAATTCTTCTTCTCCCCCCAGGGATGATCTTATACATGATGCCTTTATCCGGGAAAACATAAATTTCTTAAAAAGATGGGAACAGGAAGTATTAACCCGCCATGATAAAGCCGATTTATTAATACACAGACTGGCTCTTCTTTCTGATTCCGGGATCAAAGCAACCGACCCGGGGATGAAAAGCATTATACAGAAAATACTTGAAAAAAAAGACGAATACGGGATTCCTCTTATAAAGATTAAAATACCAAAGGTTTTTGGGGGGGAGGATAAGACGGAATGGATGTGGACACTGTGTGATTTTCCGCTTATTCTCTATGCAATTCAAAAACTGGGAGTGGATAAACAGGAATATAGTAATGCATTATCCAGGCTTCAGGAAATCGTGGATGAGAATGGGTACTGTTGTTTAAGTTCAAAACCGAAATTTAAAGGTCCCGGGGCCAGGACCAGTATATGTCCTTATGGAAATCTGCTTGCAGCAAAGGCACTGGGAGTAAATTCCCTGACCAGGGACTCTGTTGCTGCAAAAAAAGCTGTTAAGGCAATTCTTTACCACTGGGAAGTCCGGAAAGAGAAAAAATTCTTTCTCTTTGGTATGGGGACTGATTTTAAAAAGATAAAATATCCCATGATCTGGTACAATCTCCTTCATGTGGTTGATACCATAAGCCTGTTTCCCGCATTTCATAATGATAAAGGCTTTTTAGAAATGTGGGAGCTTCTTTTATTAAAAGCAGATAATACTATGTGTTTTACCGCGGAAAGTATATACCGTGCATATAAAGACCAGGACTTTTCCAATAAAAGGGGTCCGTCCCCGACCATCACCCTGCGTGTCTATGAAATCGCCAAGCGGCTGGGAAAATTACATGCAGAATAATAAATTGACGGGTTATGGACCCCGGTTCCCCTCTTTTACATAAACCCTTTTGCTTTTAAAAGTTCTGCTATAAGGACCGCACCGCCTGCGGCTCCGCGGATGATATTGTGGTGTAAGCCCAGGAATTTATAATCGAACACCGGACAATCCCGCAAGCGTCCGGTTGTTACCGTCATCCCGTTTTCCGTATCCCGGTCAATACGGGGCTGCGGCCGGTCATCCTCACCACGGTAGATGACGGGTTTTACCGGTGCAGAGGGCAGACCCAACTCCTGGGGCAGTGAAGAAAAGCTGTTCCAGATATGAATGATCTCCTGAACAGTGGGCTTTTCCCCCTGAAACCCTATGTTTACACAGGCGATATGGCCATGTATGACAGGAACCCTGTTACAGTGAGCAGAAATCTTTATTGACGTATCCGGTTCAATATGGTCTCCCATAACAGAACCGAAAATTTTCATAGGTTCTGTTTCCGATTTTATCTCTTCACCGGGAAGTGGGAGGGTATTATCGATAATGTCAAGGGAAGAGACACCTGGATGACCTGCCCCGGAAATTGCCTGGAGGGTCGTTACAAGAAGACGATCTATGGTGTACCCGGCTTTAATAAGAGCATACACAGGAGTCATATAACTTTGTATACTGCAATTGGGTTTTACTACAATCAATCCTTTTTGAAACCCATAATGTTTCCGTTGTGCAGGGATAATGTCCAGATGATGGAAATTCACTTCAGGGATAAGAACAGGTACATCCGATGTTCCCCTGTGGGCAGAGTTATTGGATACCACAATAAAATCCTCTGCTGCATACCTGTTTTCCAGTTCCATGGTTGCCTGCTGGTCCAGTTTAATTGCAGAAAAAACAAGACTGCACTTCCCTTTTGTCTTACAGACATCCATGGCATCTGCCACGATGAGATTGCCTGTATCTGCGGGAATATCCTGATTCATATGCCACCTGCCGGCAACAGCTTCTTTATACATTTTTCCGGCTGACCGGCCTGAAGCGGCCACAAAGGAAACCGTAAACCATGGGTGGTTTTCCAGCAAGGTGATAAAATACTGACCCACCATTCCGGTAGCGCCAATAATTCCAACATTGATTTTTTCTTTCATATTACACCTCCATAAAAAAAGCCCCGCATTATAAGCGGGGCTTCAAAATTGCCTTATAAAAAATATTCAGGTCTTTCGGCCGGAATATCTGCCACCCCGCGGGAAGAAAATAGTTTTTGTTGTCTGTTTTAATGTGACGGGTTTTTCTATTCTGGTGGCAGATCTACTTATTATCATTGGTAAGAAGATAACAGTAAAATCATTGAATGTCAAGGGGGTATAAAAATCCTCGAATTCCCATCATGAAAAATAATAGAAAATCGGATTTGACAAGATCATATAAATTTACAATAATGGAAGGAATTCTATCATTTGAGGAGGAAGTTGTGAGAAGAAAGAATTTCTCTGTTTTTATGCTTGTTATGTTCATCATAGCAGGATTAATTATCTTTGTCTCTTGTGGAGAAAAGAAACCGGAAGGTCCTGTTCATGTTATTTTCTATCTCTGGGATGATCCTGCTTATGAACCGATTATCAAGGCTTTTAATGATGCACAAACCGGGGTCATTGTTGATGCGCAATTCATTCCTACCAATGAATATGAAGCAAAAATAAACACCCTTCTGGCCGGTGGTGTGGAAATGGATGGGTATATGCAAAAGCGTTCAACAGATATTTTTGCCCATTATGCCAATGGCTATCTTGCACCCCTGGATGACCTCTGTAAAAAATATAACTTCGATCTTAATGCAATAAAAGGGTATAAATCTGCCATTACTATTGATAATAAAACCATGGCCATTCCGTTCAGGGGGGCTTCTTATTATACCTATTATAATAAGAAAATCTTTGAACAGGCAGGGATGGCGACACCGGATACTTATGTAAAGAACAACGAATGGACATGGCCCAGGTTCATCGAGGTATCAAAGAGTATAACGGCAAAACTACCGGACACTTACGGGGGCTTCCTGTACACATGGGGTTCCAATAATGTTATCCCTGCATTACAGAACGGGATGCAATTCGTGGATGCAGACGGGAACCTGGATATCAACCACACTCTCATTAATTGTTATAAATACAGGAAAGAATTGGAGAAAGCAAAAGCAATTATGCCTTTAACAGAGACAAAGGTGACGAAAACCCACTACTCCAAAGCCTTTTATTCCGGCAAGGTAGGGATGCTCATTATCGGTGAGTGGTTTCCCGGTTTTATGATAAAAGGCAGGGACGAAAATCAGTTAGAAGGCTTTACCTGGAATGACTGGTCATTAGCCCGTATCCCCTGTGATGAATCCTCCTACCGTACCTTTGGGAACCCGACATTCAGTCATGTACATATTAATTCAAAAAAGAAGGATGCAATGTTCAAGTTTATTTCATGGATGGGTGGACCGGAAGGTGCGACAATTGTCGCCGGCTCCGGTCTTTTGCCCGCCTATGTGACAGATGCGGTGAAAAATGAGTTTAAGAAAATTCTTCCTGATGATACAGCCCTTGCATATTATACAGAACCGGTTACTGTCAATACCCAGTTCTATAACAAGTATGGCTCCAAAGTGGAAAGCGAACTGGCTGCGATTATGGAGGAATACCTCGGTGCCGATATGAGTGATGCTCAACTGCAAAACCTTATTGAGCAGAGGCTTAAACAGGTTGCAGAACAGATACAATAAGGAATCTATAAGATGAGGAAGGAAAATTTTCCTTCCTCTCTTTTTACATGGACAGGCCATAAACAATAATTGGTTTGAACAGGTAGTATATGAAAATCAACCGTCTGTGATAAAAATCATATAAATAAGGATGAAAAAGATAAGCAGGCTTCACAATGATTTTAATGTTGCTCTCCTTTTTATATTGCCCAGTTTTCTGGGTTTTACCATTTTTATTCTTATTCCCATTGTAAACTCATTTATTATTTCCTTTACCAATTATTCCGGTTCATTTCAGAATATCCACTTTACGGGCTTTAAAAATTATATACTTGTCATATCTGATCCCAAATTCTGGCAGTCAATGTGGGTAACCCTCTTTTTTGTTTTTGTTGCTGTAACCATGCAGCTGGTAACCGGTTTTATCTTTGCCTGTATTCTGAATAAAGATATAAGGGGCCGGGTCGCTTTCCGTTCGATCCTGTTTCTTCCCGTAGTACTTTCCAGTGTGGCGGTCTGCCTGTCCTTTCTCCTTATCTTTCATCCGTCAAAAGGACCGGTGAACAGTTTCCTCAAATCCATCGGTCTTTCCCCGGTCCCGTGGCTTGCAGACAAGTCCACGGCTCTTCTTACGATTCTTATTGTATTTACCTGGCAGTTCTTCGGTTATTATATGGTTATTTTCTTAAGCGGGTTACAGACAATCAACCCCATTCTCTACGAGGCGGCTGATATTGACGGGGCATCGGAAATAAACAAGCTGTTCCACATCACCCTGCCCGGGCTAAGCCCTGTCATCTTTTTCAGTTTCATCATTGCAATCATCAATGCTTTCAAGGCATTTGACCATATATTCATCATGACGGGCGGTCAGTATGGGGGTGGTCCTGCAGGGTCCACAAGAGTCCTCGCGTTTGATATTTACCAGAACGGTTTTATCTTCTGGCAGATTGGATATGGCGCTGCGGAATCCGTTATCCTGTTCCTTATCATTTTTTTAATAACGATAGTACAATACAGGATGCAGCAAAAGTGGGTGAGTTATCATGTCGTATAAAAAGGCATCAGGAAAAAGGATAATCAGAAACAGCATCATGTATCCTGTCCTGTTCCTTGCGGCCATTGTCATTCTGTTTCCCCTGTTATTGATTATTTCATCATCCTTTAAAACGGAAAAGGAAATATTTTCATATCCTGTTTCCATTATCCCGGAAACCATTATTTTTACCAATTTCTCCGTACTGGCAGAAAATTTCCCAACATATATCTTTAATTCCTTTAAAGTGACCTTCTTAATTGTCTTTGTCCAGGTGGTTACTGCAACCACGGCAGGATATGCATTCTCAAAACTCAACTGGCGGGGTAAAGACGCTGTTTTTCTCCTGTACGTTTCTTCCATCATGATCCCTTTCCAGGTGTATATCATCCCCCAGTTCATCATCATCAGAACCATGGGACTTTATAATACCCACCTGGCCCTTATTCTCGTTTCTTCTTTTACCGCAATCGGCACTTTTTTAGTAAGGCAGTTCTTCATGACTATCCCGGATTCGTATATAGAAGCAGCGAAGATTAATGGTGCAAACCGTTTCTATATATTTCTTACGATTATGCTGCCCCTGTCCAAACCTGTTGTCGCAACCCTGGTTATCCTCTCTTTCCGCTACTGGTGGAATGATCTTTTTACCCCGCTTATTTATATCACTTCCCGCCATCTGAAGACACTGCCCCTTGGGCTTGCGGATTTTGTCTCTGAATATGATGTGTACTACGGACCGCAGATGGCTGCTTCTTTAATCGCCATTATCCCGGTTGTTGTTATCTTTATTTTAGCCCAGAAATATATTGTCCAGGGTGTCGTGGCCAGTGGTATAAAAGGATAATGTCCGGGATGCAGGGAAATATGTTGATACGGACCCGTGTTGGATGCCATACAGGGTATTTCAGTTGGAACATACAACCTTATTTGTAAACAAGGAGTATATCTGTGTATTATAAAGAACTTCAAAATAATCCCCTTACAAAGTATGAAGACCTGGCAAAGGCTTTTCTGGATACCATCAAACCATATATGCCTTTCTTAAGTCCGGGCTGTGCAAGAATCGATACGGGTCCCCCGGGGGCCACGTTCAGTCATAGTGCTGTCTGCCTTGAAGGCTTTGCACGGATACTCTGGGGGCTCGCTCCATACCTTGCAGGGGGAAATATCTATACGGATATGGATAAAATAATATCCGGGATAACCAATGGGGTAAACCCTGAACACGGTGAGTTCTGGGGGTGGCCCGGCGACTATGACCAGTTACTGGTGGAAATGGCGGTTTTCGGTTATGCCCTCTGCATTATCCCGGATATTATCTGGAAGCCCTTGAGTCAAAAGGCAAAAAAAAATTTTGCACGATGGCTCTCTTCTATAAATAAAAAAAAGATCCCGGACTGCAACTGGGTATTTTTTCGTATCCTTGTCAATTGCGGTCTTAAAAAAGCGGGGGCAAAGGAATTCGATACACAGCTTCTCGAAGAGTCCCTGGAGCAGGTTGATGAATTCTCTATTGGTAACGGCTGGTACAATGACGGTTTCCCGCATGACCGCCGGTCACGGGATTATTATATCCCCTGGGCGCTTCATTACTATGGCCTTATCTTTGCCGTCTGTTGTGCAGACCTTTATCCGGATAAAGCCGGGATTTTCAAAGAACGGGCTGCTTTATTTGCCGGAGATTTTCGTTACTGGTTTGCCCGGGACGGCTCTTCCCTCCCCTATGGCAGGAGCCTTACCTACCGCTATGCACAGGCTGCATTCTGGGGTGCACTCGCTTTTGCCGGAATAGAAGCCCTGCCCTGGGGTCAGGTAAAGGGATTGTTTCTCCGGAACCTGCGGTGGTGGTTCGGGCAGCCTGCTTTCTCGGAAACAGGGCTGCTTACCATCGGCTATACCTATCCGAACCTCTGTATGGCTGAACGGTACAATTCCCCTAACTCACCTTTATGGGCATGCAAAGCATTTATCCCCCTGGCTATTGCAAAAGACCATGTTTTCTGGCAGACCGGGGAAGAACCCCTTGAAAAGCCGGAAACAACACATATACAGGAACCAACAGGATTCATTATCCATGATTCGGAAGAGACCGGGCACCTCTATGCCCTGAATAACGGCCAATGGACTCCCGGGATATCAAATGAGCATAACCATATGGCAGAGAAATACGCCAAATTCGCCTATTCCACTTATTTCGGTTTTAATGTCACAACAGATACCTATGGAATCGATAAATCAGCCCATGATAATATGCTTTGTATAAGTACTTTGGACCGCCACTATTATTATAGAAAAGAAACCCACGATCATTTCATAAGCCGGGATTATTGTTATTCCAGCTGGAAACCATGTGAAGGTATTCACATAGAGACTTACCTGGTACCCTGCGGGCCATGGTCGTTACGCTTCCATCATATTAAAGCGGAAACACCGTTTACCAGTGCCGAGGGGGGATTTGCCCTGCCTTTTGATGATGCTTTTTATCCTGTTGATGAAACCATCCACCGGGAAACTGAAAATTCTTCATATCGGAAAACGGCATGCGGCTTTAGCGGGATAGTAGATGTATATAAAAAACAGCGGGGAAAGATCATTATTGCCAATCCCAATTCCAATATTATTCATCCCCGTACCCTTATACCGACCCTCCTGGGGGAGTATACGTCAGGTGAATACTTCCTGGGGTGTGCTGTTATGGCTCACCCCGATCCGGGAAAAGGTGAAAAATTGTGGCAGGAATTTGATATAAAAGCAATAACAGCCGGTCTTTCTCCTCATTTGCGGAATATCTTTGGTGTTTCTAAAACCACCTGTGTGATGCGGGAAAGATAACTACTTGAATATTTTATCATTATGATCTACTATTATGCGGGCTTTTGTATGAATTGGTTAAAACAATTATTTCCTGAAGTAAGAAAAATCCTGAAAGAGTCTATACCAGATTTCTGGCCGGAGTTGCATGAAATAATGAAGAATCTGCTCGAAGCACCCATTCCGGCAGAAGCTGTTTTGCCTTTAGCAGCCTGCAAAGCAGTGAATGGAAATCCTCCAGATGCCCTGCATATTACAGCAGCGATTCTCGCTTTATCCAGATGCCTGCGTATATTTGATGATATCGCAGACCAGGACCGGAGCGATCAGTTATGGCAAACGGCTGGAATGAAAAAAGCCATGAACTATGCTTTTTCCATTAATGCGATAAGTTCTCACATACTTGCAACCTCTCCGATTCCTGATTATAAGCTGCGGGAAATTTATGAATTATTTTCATCATCCTTACTTATTCTGACAAAAGGCCAGGATATGGATATCAAAGGGGAGACTCATACTATTGAAACATACTGGAGAACCATAGAGATGAAAAGCGCGACGGCATTTGCATTAGCCTGTACAGCGGGAGCTATTGCAGGAACCGATAATCCCGTGTGGATTAAAGCCTGCCGTGAGTTTGGACATCATCTGGGCCTTGCTATACAAATTCTCAATGATATGGAATCAATTTGGTCTTCTTCGGATAAAAAAAATGATCTTCAATGTAACAGGATTACTTTGCCTGTCATATACGGCCTGTCCCGGGATCATCCGGCAAAAGCAGAATTGGAAAGCATTGTGAACCAGGGTAACATAGCGGATCATAGTAAAAGAATTACAGTAATATTGGACAATATTAATACAAGACAATTTCTCGTCTGGTCGGCTCTTGAAGAACGGAAACATGCTTTGGAAGTTCTTGCACCCTGTCCCGGCTCCGGAGGTAAAAAAGCATTGGAATCTTATATAACAGGTATGTTCGGGGACATCGATGTCTTACTGGGTGAAAAAGCTTTATAGCAAAAGTTTAGTTACTTCCACTGCCCGGTAAAACTCTTTTTTAAATCAAAATATAAATTATAAGAATATTCTTTATTTATGGTAACAGGATGTTCCTTGTTGTCCGGTGTCATGATTTCATCAAGAATAACAAGATTTTCACATAAGATATCCGCTTTTGCTGAACAAAGCGGATCAACAGTAAACCAATCCCTGGCAGGCTTTCCACCTATTGATATATCATTTGCTATAATAATCTCAATAGAAAACGGCGTATTTATTATGTGAATATCCTCATCCCAATGTGAAATAGAAAACTTCCCTAAATGTATCTCCGCTTCCGGGGGAATATTCAATACCTGGAATCCCCCTGTTCCCATGAATATACCAAGAACTATACGGTTTTCATTCTCCTTTTTTTGAAGAATACTTAACCCATCAACCCCGCCTCTTTCCTCTTTTTTCCTGGTAAAATCGATTTTACCGGGAAAGATCACCCATTTCGTTTGACCGGACAAATTATTTATAGTGACATCAAATAATAATGGCTCTTCCGGTGAATGGGCAAAACCTGTTTCAATAAATTTCATTTCTATAGCTACTTTATCCTGGGAATTTATCACATCCATCTCCTTTTTCCCGGTATCGATGCATTGAATCAAGAAAAGAAAAAGAATTATTATACTATATCTGCGTTTCATTCTTAATCATTAAGATCTTCTATTTTGCTTATATCTAATGCTATTCCTGCATGTAATAAAAAACCACAGCCAGGATCATTCAGAATATCATTCCTGGTAATCGTATTGGGAAATCCACTTTTATATTCTTGAGGCATTTTATCAATATTTTCATTATATAATCGTTCACAATCCGGATAATTATAATCCCTCAATGCGTCATTGACTTCTTCCGTCCTGTCTGCCGTCGGTATTTTTGCAAGAAGTATGTAATAATCTCTTGGTGTCCTTCCGGCGTTATAGGAATTTACCATAGAATTAAACATCTGGAGTTCAGATACCCTTGAGATGCCAAACCCTGACCATAGCTGGACATTACTTTCCTTTCCTGCATATATTGCATTTTCTCCCTGAAAAGATCCGGCCGGATGTTTTTTTAAATATTTTGAATGGTTCTTAAAATAATACCACTCACCGACTTTAAGATTGGGCCGGTTCCCTATGGTTCCTTTATCTCCTATACTATTGGCATTACTCGATGTACATAAGGTTTTATACGTTGAATTTCCCCCGGGTGCTATTCTCAGGCGTTCCGGTTCAGGAGTGTCTTTTTTTGTTGAACCAAAATGATCATCAAATGTATCATCTCCCACAGCAGCACGTACCGCATCCAGATAAGCTGCCTGGAGAGCGGTGTTGCATTCAGCGATCGTAAAACCATTAATAAAGTCTTTAATGCCTTCAGAAGCACTTACCCGCTGCTTTAATGTCCAGTCCTTAAACCCATTTAATTGAAAATAGTCGGGATTTGCATATCCGCTTTGATATTCTTCTTTCCAGAAGTCTTTATAAGGTTTGTATTGTAAAGCTTCTTCTTCATTCCCTGCATCCATTAACTCATCATATGTTTGCGCTTTTGCCCTGTACCAATGTGAATACCAGAAACCGGTAGTGGCAGTTCTAGCCGGATCATTAATAATATCCACATTTTCTACAATTTTATTACCAAGCGCTTCGTCTGTAAGAGGGATATCCGGTGGTGTTTTCGGTACTTCCGGTGTACGCTGTCCGCAACGCCTTATAGTTTTCGAATCACCTGTCCGTGAAATAACCGGTTTTGGGGTATACTCAAGAATCTGTTGCTGGGCGCGTTGAATCTTTTCAACCGGGTTATTCTTTTGAAATTGTTCTATTTCCCTCGTATACATTCCCGGATTATGGTTCTTATTCATGTTTAATTTCTGAAGATGGTCTTTTACCCTGCTTTCCGGCATGATGCTGTCAATACTTGGTACTTTTTTAGTCCTTAAGGACTGTGTCTTTAAAGATAGCGCATTCCCCTGCTGTATCACATGAGTCAACTCATGGGCCACCAGTTTTTTTCCTTCCAGGGTTCCGGGCTTATACTCCCCTTTTGCAAATACAATATCATTTCCCAGGGTAAACGCCCTTGCCCTGACCGCCCTGGCAAGCCTGTCCGCATTTGAATCCGTATGAATCCTGACATTGCCTAAATCCACCCCAAACCTCGGTTGGAAGTAATCCCTTACTTTTGATCCTAATGACTCACCCCTGCCTTTTATTGCATTAATCTTTGCCTCTAATTGTCCGGTAACACTCTCTTCCCCGGATGAACCCTTTTTTTGTATTTTTGTTTCGGCAGATTTTAGCTGATTTTCTATATCTTCTATATCTTCCATATCTTCCATATCTTCCATGGAAACAATGAGTTCTGCAATCCTGTCTGCTTCCTGTTCATATATATCCCCGGGCTGGTTTACATAAAGCTTGGCTAAAATTTCCCTGGTTTTGAACATCCGCTGGACATCCATATTTCCTACTGTACGCTGGAGAAAGTCGATATTATACAGAAGCGGGGCATAGATATCCTTTCCCTGGATAGAATAGGAATAGCTCTTTCCTTCCTTTTTATGGACTCTTCGTACCTTCTTATATGGCTTTGATTCTTGCTGCATAGACTTTTACCACTATAGTTAACAATACACCACTTTCTTTTTCGTGTCAATTATTTTTTATGGTATGTAGTAATTCCTCATTGGGGAAATGGACCACAGATGAAACCAGGGCTCCCGGGCCACAGATTGGGTCCAGGGACCCTGCGCAGATTGGCTTCAGGAAGCCTGACACAGATTTTATATTTCCAAGCCCCTGTACGGCATGGCGAGGGCAAGTTTATTATTGCAGACAATACAGTGACAACAGGAACAGGTATCCTACAATTGATGGAACAGGAAAAATTAAGCCTGGAACAGAAAGTGGGTAATATATTCAAGGAATTTGATACGGGAATATACAATCCGTGCAACAACAGATATCTGAATAATGGCATATCGACACATCTCATAATCCAACACTCATTGAGGGCATTATTCCTCATCCAAATCAATTTTCTTAACTGTTACATCTATTTCCTCTACCAATTTAACTATATCTCTTACAACTTTCAATATCTGCCTTGCCGTTTCTGCAGATTGTCTTGAAATTTCTGACATCTGTTTCATGGTATCGGATGCCTGTTTTGATCCATTTTCTTGTTGCTTTATTGATACATCTATTTTTTGTGTAAATGAATAATTATCATTTATTTTTCCTACAACGTTTTCTATATCATCAAATATTTGTTTAACGATTTTTCCACTTCCTATAACCTTTTCGGACTCACTTTCAGATGATAGTATTATGGAATTTAAAAAATTTTGAATTTCCCCGGCTGCCTTCTCAACATTCTTTGCAGAGAGAATTGTTTCTTTTGATAATTCTCTAATCTCTGCTGCAACAACTGAAAATCCAGCGCCAATTTCTCCAGCTCTTGATGCTTCAATCGAAGCATTTATAGATAATATATTGGTCTTATTTGCTACATTCTTTATCAATTCAACCATTTCATTTATTAAGATTGATCTTTTTCCCAGCTCGTTAATTTCGCCTGTATTATTCTTGCTGATCTTCCCTGCATCCTCAAGTTGAGAAACTGTTTTTAATAATTTACTTTCACTGGACTGTAAAAATTTTATGACTTCTTCACTTGAAAAAACAAGATCTCCAACATTTTTTGTTATTTGTTTTGCTGTTATTGTGAGTTCTTCCAGGGTAGCACTTACTTCGGTTATTCCGCTAGCAAACTCATTTGACCCGTTTGTTTGTTCCTGGGCCGCAGCTTCTATTTCTTTTGTACTTGAATTAAGATTAATAGTCAGTTCTTTTGCTTTTGATATGATTTCTGTTAAAATATCATTACTCTTTTTTAAACTTTCTGCTAATTGTTTTGTTTGTCCAGATGTCTTTTTATAATCTTCTGCTTTTTCTTCTGCAATCTTAATAAGATCTTTATTATGAGACATTACCAGGAAAGCCATAAATCCACCGATGAAAAGTGCTTGTAATGCCACAATTCCTCTTATGTCCAGTATCATCTTTACTAATACATTAAAATCTGGAAATCTTAAAGCAGCTAGAACTATAAAAGAAATCACACCAATAATCAGGGTTATTAAAATATGTGATTTTTTATAAGCAATTAAGCATACTGCTATATATATACTTGTAATCATGGCATCAACCATAAAGAATATTATATAATTTGCAGAGGGTTCAATAACATATATATAAGGTAATGGAAGGCAGGAAACAGTAATAATAGATAAAACACTGGCGGGCTGATATTTGTTTCTTTTTAGTAATATAATTGATATTATTATTAATATATCAAGAACACAAAAGAAACCTATTATTCCAGGAAAATTCTGAAGGAATAAGAATGTAAATATAAGTACAGATATAGAAAGATAATTAAATATTAATAAATTTTTTGCTTTTTTCTGCACTTCCATTGAAGCCGTAAAATAAGCAGATAAATGGAAATTTAAAAATCTCTTTAGCATAATACTCTCCCTTCATTCGACTTCGTCTAACATCCTGAATGAATTGACAAATATCCTCCTCTTATATAAATAACATAATTATCGAAATACAGGTTATGACTCACAAATATTTCAACTGTTGGTTTTAGGCTTGGCCCGGTTTCCGGTTCCGGGCAACACCATAAAAAAGATATATGTATGATAATATATAACTTTAGCATAATATAAATCCTGTTAATAGATAAACTTATCATCCTTTTCGCATATAATGTTTATAAATAACTGGTACAAATTTTTTATATAAATTTATTCTAAGGAATAGATTAAAAAAAATCAAGAAAAATTATTGTAAAAATCTATAAACCATATTTGTATTAATAAAAAATGCAGTGAATAACTTGAAACTATTTTATCAGCTTGGAGAGAAAGTGGCACCGGGAACCGATGTCGGCAGATACGGAATTCCTTTTGACACGGGATTTCCCATTACCGAAGTCCGGCTGATGCAGGAAGCCGGAATGTCTGCCGTGGATACTATCGTACCAGGCACAAAACATGCTGCTATTGTCTGTGGTAAAGGAGACAGCCTGGGGACCCCGGAACCCGGAAAAATTGCCGATATTTTAGTTGTTGACAGGAACCCGCTGGAAGATCTGGAAGTTTTGTTGAATCCATACCTGGTCTTAAAAGTGGGCAGGCTCATAGCTCATACAGATTAAAGCCTCTCTCCTTTTATCAAAATTTTTCTGATATCTCATATCAAATATGAGTTAAGGTTTAATTCAGTAAATCAGGAATTTCTTGGCATTGGTGAACACAGGGAATATAATGTTTTCCTTAATAACATGAACCTTACAAAATATGTGGGGAGAGTGGTGAAAGCAGATGGGAACTCACCCTGGATTTTCCCGGTACGCATGGATGGATTATCATTTTTCATATCCAGGATAAGATTTCTGACATCAGCAAGTGTTTGGGGTCTTCCCGGTTTTTTTTGAACGGGAAGAAGAATCCCAGTGGTTACGAATTATCTTCTTATACCAGCTAAGAACGGTTTTTGGCTTTACCAGGATAAGGAACTTATGGATTTTTTTCAGACAGGAAAGTAAAGAATGAAAAAAAACCCTGTCTTTATTGGTAAAACAAATAGAATGATTATTAATTTCCAGGGTGCGTTTAAGAATTGTATTTTGTTTTTCAAGAGTAAGAATAACAGCTAAAAGATCCTTTCTTGATTTGAATAAAAGCGAGATAATAAAGTAAAGAAAGGTAAAAATGAATTTAATCATAAAATTCTCCTTTTTTATATTGAAATATTTATGGTTAAAAAGATAATAATTGGATGAAAAAAGACAACAATTAACTTTGAAAATATACATGGCTTAACATGTGTGTAGCGCTTTTGACACCGCGGTGTCACAATGTCTGGATAGAAATTACAGATTTGTCAACAAAAAAAGCTTGAACATAGAACAATTTATATTAAAGACTTGAACAGATAAAAAAGAGGGTGAAACATTAGGGCCAGGAGAATGTAATTTTTTTCAATTCATAAAATGCCGATAAATAAAAAGAGTATGACTCTTTTAAAGAAATTGCTTACATACAGTACATTTTCCATACTTATCTGGTATTTTCCGGGTATCCTTTCTGCACAGGAATACTTTTTTTTCACTAATGAAATGACACGCCTGGAGGTATTTGAAAATTTCCAGGTGCGGAATAAATACAGGGAAATCATTTTTTCCAGCTTTTACCAGGCTGTAAACGCAAAACAAAGAATACATATTCAGGATGATTTTCAGCACCGTGTACAATTCAGCCTGGTGAAAAAGGATAATGCACTTTTCTTTCTTTTTTTGAATGAGAGGGAATCCGGTTTTCCCATGATCGGCCGGGGAAATATCTCTATAAAAAGAAGCCTGGAAAATGGTAAAATTCTTCAAATGACAATAATGGTCAGGGACCATCGGAAGTGTTATCTCCGGCTCACACCGTATGATAAGAGAACTGCTTTGGACCTTTATCTTTTTGGCACCCATGTTTATCATGATATATTTCTTCCATTACCGATCAATTCACTTATTTTTGAACCTTTTGCAACAATTGTCGAACTCACCGGGAATATTATTGATTGGGATGTTATTCTTTATAAAGCCCTGGAAGGGGAAAGCCGGGAAGGAATAGAAATTTTTAATAAAATAAGAAAAATGTTACCCCTGCTTCACACAGTCGAAGACGGTGCTATGTCTGCCAAAGGAGAATATGTATTTATCGAGAATTTAAATCCCCAGCCAGGACCCGGTGGATTTAATTGTTCCGGATTTGCCAAATGGATTGTGGATGGATTATATTTCTGTTTGAAAGGTGAATACACGGATATCACTGTACTTAAAGAAAAACATCTGGAATACAGGGGAAACCGGTGGTCCCGGTGGTATGAGGATGAACGTGATCCGTACTTCGGACTTGACTGGACCCGGAATCTGGCACTGGAACTTTTTAGGGCACAAACGAAAAAGAATATAACAGATCCTGAATCATTCGATATCAGGGATATCCGGTTTCTTGAGTACATAGAGGATGCCGGGTATGCAATCACCGATCTGGAATTCATTTTTTTCTTCCTTGCCGGAGAAAACCCGGATTGCATTTATCTCGGGTCGGTAAACCAGACAATCGGAAAAGAACCTGCATTACGGCAGTATTATCATGTTGCCGTATTTTTTCCGTATTTCGACGACCAGGGAAGGCTTCAGGTTATTGTCATGGAAAAAAACAAGGAAGTCGATCTTTCGTTCTTTATGAGTGAATATGATAATAATTACATACACCTTGTGAGAATCAGTATCGAGGGAAAATTCCAGCCGCCCGCACCATAAAATACCGTCTTTGCCGGGAATTGCTGATTTTTTAATTTTTAAAAAAATAAATTGACAAAATCCGTACTATATTATATACTTACCCAAATTTCTCTTGGGAGGGGAATATAATGGAATTCATCTCGTTATCTAATCTCATTACTATGGGAGTGGTCGTATTTGTCCTTTTCTTATACAGGTATCTGGATAAAAACAACAGATCACTGGAAAAGGTGAAGCGCTTTACCGATAAAGTGAAGGACAGCCTGGCCGGATTTATTGAAGAAAAAACACAGGAAATACGAAATCTTTCCATTGATATGCAGGTGAATCTGAAGACTGCAAAAGAAATTCTTAAAAGAATAAGTGATATAGAAGTAGAACTGAAAAACAAGGCAAAGTCAATGGACGCCTTGCAGAGTAAGGTAAATGAATATGATACATTAATCCAGGAATTGAATAATGCAACAATCACTGTCGAGGAGAATCTGAAGCGAATACATAACGAATCATCTTTTATTGATAAAGTCGGGAAAAGGGTGAAAACAGCACAAACAAAGATAGAACAAATCGAAAAAGATATTCCTGCAATCCGGGAAGAGATCAAAAAAAAGAACTACGAAGACCTGAAAGATACCAGGAATGCCCTTACAGAAGAGGTGAAAGAAAGAATAATCATCATTCAGGAGGAAGTACAGGGTGCAGAAAGCCGGGTAAAAGACTTTTCTATTTACCTGACCCGTCTTGAAGGCCGCAGGGACGGTATGGAAAAAGAATTGGTGAAGAAACTTGAAGTCCTTGGTAAAAACTTTGAAACCGGAATGCTCCAGAAAAAGAGCCAGGTGACAAAGAGTTTTAAGGAAGAATTGTCCGGGTATTTACTGGAAGTCAATACAAAACGGGATGAGTTTAAGCATTCCATGGATGAGCTTGTCCAGGGATCACAGATCGAGATTACCGACCTCGAGGACAGGATGTTAAAACACTTGATAGAATATAAAAAAGATATTGAACAGGCTGAACTCAATTTCAAGCAAAATGTTTCTAAAGTAGTGGCATCGGGCAAGGATCTCGAACATGATATTTTCACGGAACTGCGGGAAAAGATAAAGCAGGATACCCAGAAGGTTCATGGGGAGGTTGAAAAACAACTTACACAATTTGCACACGAAGTGGAAGTAAGAAATAGTGAAATCATTACAATACTGGGAAAAACCAAACAAAACACCGAGGTTTTTAAAGCCGGTATGATAAAGAAAATCGAGAAAATGAAAAATGAACTTGGTACACATTTTGTAAACAGCAAGGCGGAAATCGAAGCAAATATTTCCGAATTTATCCATAAAAACGGTGATACACAGAAGGTATTCGAGGCGCAGCTTCAGGAATTTATTAAAAGATCAAAAAACGGGATACAGGTACTGGATAGTGAATTCTCAAAGAAGATAGAGGAAGTGAACCAGGGGTTTACTGTGTTTAAAAACGAATATGCACGGGGACTGAAAGAAATCGATAATAAGGTGGATGAAGAGAAAGAACAGATTCTCTTAAGTGTCGATGAAAAAATAAAGGGCCTGGAAAAACAGTGTGCCATACGATTTGAACAGGCAAAGAAAGATGTTGAAAAGATCAATGGCCTTGGTGATGATATTCAATTCAGAATAAAAAATATTAAGAAAGATCTTCAGGAATGTTCATGTGATCTCCTTGGCAGGATAGATGAGTTTAAAAACAAATTTACAGGTGATTTAACAATTGCTTCCTCTGAAGTGGAAAATGCAGTGATGAAAAATATCGACCAGAGAATAACAGAGTACGAAACCGATGTAACATACCGTTTCGAAAAACTCGAGCAGGTACAGACAGATATTGAGGTTTTTGAGCAGGGTTTAAGAGAGCATATGGAACTAAAAAAGGAGGATTTAAAAGAGGATTTTAACGGGTTCATTGCACAACTTGAGGAAAGAAAAAACGAAGAGCGGGAATATACCAACAATGTACTCAACGAAATCCGCTCTGAAATACAGAAGCTGGATCAGGAAGTTCATGGATTGAAAGAAAAAGCATACGAGAATCTGAGTGAGAAATTAAAGATATTTGAAGATGAGTTTTTTGCAGATTTGAAAGAACGGAACGAAGCAATGACAGGGAGTCTGGATGAATGGCAGGCCTCTGTAAAGAAAAAAATGAATTCCATAGATGTACAGCATGAAGAGGAAAGGGTAAAGATTGAAACGCAGTATAGTGAAGAATTACAGGCAGGAATTTCCTTGCTTACGGAAAAAACAAAAGAAATGTTCAGCGTATTTGAGCAGAAATGGCAGGAAACACTCACCGCGGAAATAGATTCCTCGAAACAGCAAATGAATCTGATTACCGGTGAATACAGGGAAGAGATGAAAGAAATAATCCGGGAAATAGAAAACAATTTTATTTCCCAGCGTGACTGGATAAGCACAGATTTTGATAAGTACAGGGAAGAAATGGAAAATAATCTTATTGCCCAGCAAAACATGATAAATAACGATATTGAAAAGTATAAGGAAGATATAAAGAGTACCATCGTTACGATAGAAAATGAATTTTCTGCCCGGAAAAACGGCCTGGATACAGATTTCGATACCTACCGGGAAGAAGTAAAAACTATCATTACGGAAATGGAAAATAATCTCATTACCCAGCGCAGTAAAATAAATAACGATATTGAGAAATATAAGGAAGATATAAAGAGTACCATCGTTACGATAAAAAATGAATTTTCTACCCAAAAAAACGGCCTGGATACAGATTTCAATACCTACCGGGAAGAGGTAAAAACTATCATTACGGAAATGGAAAATAATCTCATTACCCAGCAAAACAAGATAAATAACGATATTGAGAAATATAAGGAAGATATTAAGAGTACTATCATTACGATAGAAAATAATTTTTCTGCCCGGAAAAACGGCCTGGATACAGATTTCGATACCTACCGGGAAGAAGTAAAAACTATCATCACGGAAATGGAAAATAATCTCATTACCCAGCGCAGCAAGATAAACACAGATATTGAGAAATATAAGGAAGATATAAAGAATACCATCGCTATGATTAAAAATGAATTTTCTGCCCGGAAAAGCAGCCTGGATACAGATATCGGAAAGTACCGGGAAGAAGTAAAAAGCATCATCTCTGAAGTCATTGATACATTTACTTCCCAGCGTGATAATGTAAATCTGGATATAGAAAAATACCGTGAGGAAGTAATGAATATCATCCAGGAAATGGAAAGTGATTTTAATGCACGCCGTGAGAATGTGAATTTGAATATGGAAAAATATAAGGAAGAAGCAAAGAATACCATCCGTGAAATAGAAATCAATTTTACTTCCCAGCGTGACAGTGTGAACCTGGATATAGAAAAATACAAAGAAGAAATAAGGACCATTATCCGGGAAATGGAAAATAATTTCACTTCCCAGCAGGATGATTTAATTGTGAAGACAGAAGATGAGCGAAAGGCACTCAAAGCAGAGATTCATTCCTGTAGTAATAAACTCCTGGCATTCGAGAAAAGACTCTCCGGGCAGACCGAAACTATTTTGAATGCTTTTCAATCCGAATATAAACAAAAGCAGGACGAGTTTACTGCACGACTTCGTGAATTGCAGGGTGAATTTGAATTGAAAATTAAAGAATACAAGGCCTCCATAACAGATGGGGTTACATTCGTTGCCAATACACGAGATGAACAGAAAAACGAAATCAAAATTCTGGAGGAAAAGATCAAAACATTGAATAAACAGCTTAAAGAAATGGCAGAACAGGCAATAACAAGCTGTGATGATGAATTCCGGAAACTCAAAGATGATTTTATTAATCAAACCAGGGGCTTTGGAGAGAATATGGAAAAAAAGATTTCCGGCTTTGAGAATGCATTCAGGATGGACCAGGAAAAGATAAAAGTAACACACACCAGACTTGCAGGAAAGATCGAAGAACAATATAAATCTCTTTCGGATAATCTTAAGGAAATAGAACGGCATCAGCAGAATTTTACCGCTCAAACCAAAATTTTTGAACGGGCAGACAGTCTTAAGCTTACGCTTAAAAATGAGCTTGAGGACATACGAAAGGATATGAAGATCCTGGAACCTGTTCACAAGAAGATGAAAATCCTTGAGACGGATCTTTTAAAGATGAATAAACTGGCAGAAGATTTAAACTCAAAATCATCCAGATTTAATGCAGAGAAACGGCGTATTGATAATATGGAAAATAATTTTAAACAGCTTCTAAAGATATCGGATAATATTGATGAAAAGCTTGCGAGTGCCACATCGGCGTATGATTCCCTCCAGGATATAAAAATTAAAATACGTGAACTCGGGGAACTGGGTAATGACGTGCATGCCAGGTATGAGCGGCTTGAAAAGAAAAAAGAAATTATTGAAACGACTACCCTGGGTGTGGATAAGAATTTCAAACTACTGGAAGACCTGGAAAAAGAGATAAAGAGAATCGAAGAAAATGTGAAAAGCCTTCCCCCGCAGGTTCTTACTCTTGGTGAGGAAATCAAGTTCCTTGTCAAGAACAAGACACAGGCAGATGAAGCCGTGGAACAGATGAACAGACTGAATAAGATGATGGCCGGGATCGAGGAAAGAACAGAAAAGCTTAATAATGCCAGGGATTGGCTGGCCCGGACAGAAACACGGCTTGAATCTATCGGGAAAAACGCCCAGGACCAGCTTAAACTTCTAAAAGCTCTTATTAAGGAAGATGGCGGCAATGGGAAGAACTCCAAAGGAGCCCCCAGGCAGGATAAACGGGAAATGATCGTTAAACTCGCCCGCCAGGGATGGTCATCCATGGAGATATCGAAAGCTACCAATACGAGTGTAGGGGAAATTGAGCTTATTCTCGAACTTGAACCGAAAAAGCGATAGAAAGAAGGGCAGAATGTTCCTTCATACACTACTCTGTAATTCAGGCAGAAGCAGAACAATTTCTACCGGGTGATAAACTCTACAAAAGACCGGGTAAACACATACTCCGGGACAGGTGAAAGGGTTGTACTTTTAATACTTAAAAGGGATGTTGTATTATTCTGCAATACATCGGTAATGAGTATTTTTGATGGTTGATACCACCCATCCTTTTCCCTGTAGCCGGAATATCTGATGGTTTTAAGAAGGTGCATCCCGGAATCATATAACTCTTTTCTTACTATAAGCATCTTTTTTTCATGAACCCACAAGAGTATGCGGTCATAAGGGGCAGTCCCGGATTTTGATTTAAGTGTAAGTTTTACTACCGGTTCCCGGTTTACTTCGGTCTTGCTTCTTGCCTGTATGGTATAATATTTTTCGTATTCCTGGCAGAGAAAATCCTCTATTCTTGCTGCCGTCCCTTCAATAGAATCGTAATAGCCCGCAGGAAAAAAGGTACGGACAAAAGGGGTGTATGCCCATATCCCGTCTTTGTTTTTTACATATGCCAGGCCCTGTGAGGAAAGGGGTAATGAGCAGATAAGAAGAAACTCACCTGTTCTGTTCTCTGTAATGCATGTATATGTTTTTTCAGACAGTAAACCCGTATCGTTAAACGTCACAATGTGTATTTCCGTTATAACATCCTGGGGGGGGAGAAGAAGGGTATCGAGGGTGTTTAAAAGATCGCTTTCTGCCCCTGCCGGTAAAGGAAATATAATCATAATAAGAATGATTATATTTTTCATTTTTCCCTCCCTGTTCCTGTCTGTCTGCTGTTACCTGCAAGAATAATCAGTGGATACACAGTGATAATCATGATAAGAATGACCAGTATCAAAAGACTCGCAAAAAAAGGGCCGGGAGAAAGGGAAATCAGGAAGCCATTACTCCCGGGAAAAATGGTATTCCAGCCATTCCCTCCCGGTGATTTCACGAACGCATTAATAATCTGGACAGCGATGACACTTGCCAGGATCCCGGTAAGGGCAGCAATACATGAGCCAGTAGTTAATCGTATTGTTGTCTCTTTCAGTGTATTTACTATGATATGGGTGTCTGCTTTTCTATCCTTTCTTTTAAGCAACCGTGCATAGTTCCTGCTCATATGCAGCGATAAGAAAAAGAGAATCAAGAGGAAGGAAAAAGTGATGATTCCATTACCTATCCCTTTATTATGAATAGAGCCAGGGATTGATCCGGCAGCCTCCTGCCAGGATGAAATTGTTACAGGGAAGGAATTCAACTCAACATACCGCTTGAAATTCTCTATTACCTCATCTTCTTTATCTTTTTTCCTGATTGACACTGCGATATATTGCCAGCGCGGGATACTGGAATTTTCTTCTCCGTATGCTTTTCTTTTATAGGTGAAAAAATTAAAAAAGTATGAATCCGGGAGTATGGTGTTTTGTATGGAAGGTCCCGTGGTGATAAAATCCCTGTAAAACTCATCCTCTCCGGGAAGATTCAAATGAGATATATTCGCTTTCTTTTTTTCTTCATCACTTTCATGATCCCTTGTTTGAAAAGGGAATGATGATCTGCCGGTATAAGCAATCCAGGGAACTATAGTATAATAGCCGCGGGAGGAAACAATTCCTGAAAAGACCATTTCCCGTACCGATGATATCCTTGTAGAATCGTTACTGATGAAAAGAAAATCCCCTTCTGTAAGTGGGGTGTTAAGAAGATCCTCGATCCGATGAACGAGCGGCCGGGGGAGGAATATCCCTTTTATATCATCGATGGGTGAATTACCGGTATGAGAAAAATCATTTTGAGGAAATACATCAAAAAATGATTCAGGCTCAATTGTTTTTAACCAGAAAGACAGTTTCCCTTTATTTTTGTTCATACAGGTAACAGGATCGAGGGAAAACGGTGTAAAGGAAACTATTTCATTATTCCCGGCCAGATACTTTTCTATTGAAGCATACTCTCCTGACAGGGATACCCTATCATCAATCTGGCTTATGCGGGGCATCATGATTAAATCCGGAATAGGACTTTTATCGTGGTGAATCAGAAGATTACCTGTCATAAACTGGATATAATAATCCCTGACATACCCGGTCATTGAATCGGTGCGAAAGCTTAAAAGGGGAAATAAAAAAAAAGTGAGGAATGTAATAAGGATAAAAATCGTGGAATAGTTCCATCTGTTTTTTTTTAACTCCTTACTCTTCTCTTTGTCCATATACCTTTCATTTTTTTAAAATCCTTCCGGTTCACCATATCATATCAGTATTGACATGACAATACTTTTTTTTTATGAAAGAAGATGTAAGGAAAAAGAAAGAAGGAAAACTTGTTATGAACCTTATCCTGTTTGAAGAACAAGCTATGACCCAGGAACTTCCCCTGGATGATCCGAGGGCTGTTCATATCATCTCTGTTTTACGGTGTGTCCCGGGAAAAGCTTTTGATGCCGGCTTTGTTAATGGCCCGCGGGGAAAAGGGATTGTCCGTTCAATATCCTCTTCCTCACTTATTCTTGATTTTATCTTTCCGGATAATCAGATAAATGAAAAGCTCTATCCTGTTACCTTTATTGCAGGACTTCCGCGCCCCCAGACTGCACGAAAAATATTACAGGAAGTTACCTCCCTTGGTGTGGCTGCTCTCTATTTCGTCTGTACAGAAAAAGGGGAAGCGTCCTATAGAAAAAGCAGGTTATGGACAAAAGGGGAATTCAGAAAATATATCATCGCAGGAGCTGAGCAGGCTTTCAGTACACTGCTCCCGGAAATTAAACTGTTTGACGATCTCGGGGAGTGTCTTCATTATCTGCCGGAAGGAGAGAAAATAGCCCTGGATAATTATGAAGCGGTTATTTCTTTAAATGATTACAGGTATAACCACTCCCGGGGTATCCTGCTCATTGGACCGGAAAAAGGATGGTCTGCCGGGGAGAGAAATCTGCTCAGGGAAAAAGGATACACCCTTGCAGGACTTGGGAACAGGGTATTAAGAAGTGAAACTGCCGCAGTTGCAGGTATTGTCCTTGTTCTTGCCGGGATGAAACTTATTTGATTCTGCTCTTAAAACCGTATATCCGCGATAATCCCATTTGCGATTCCATTTCTTTCCACCGGTGTATCAAGATACTCAATAATATCACCAAGATACTGGATAAAATATTTTAAGGTAAAAGCCTCGCTGAAAGTGAATTTACATCCTCCAATAACTGAATATCCGAATCCATCAGTGTAGGAAATAGTAAAGCCGGCATGTGCCATGAAAAGTGAAGTAAAGGAATATGCAGCTTCTCCCCACACCGACCCGGTAATGACATCCTCACTATCCCAGCTAAAGAAGATTTTGCAGAAAAGCCTTAACTGATCTACCGGGTAAATTGCACCACTCATGGATGGAAGGTAATAATGATAACCGGAAGAGGGAAAGAACAACCCCCTGGCGCCGAAAGTGATCTCCAGAGTCTCTGTCTCCTGGGTAAGATTTGCATCAAACTTATGGGAAAATTGCCCCTGGGAATCGATTCCAAGCCCATATACTGCATCCATGTAAAAGGTTTCGGTAAAGTTGATAACAGGTCCCAGGGAAAAGACATGTGTATACCAGTCGGTTGCATCGATACGATTGGCTTCAATCTTTACGGATAATATCGGGATGATACGTATCAACAGGACATCCAGGGTATCAAACCGGTAAGTTTCATTAAAATAATAGCTGAATGTCAAGGATGCGATGTTGCGAAATCCTTCCGGCCGGACCGGAATAATACATAGGACAAGGAATACTGTTGTAAGAACAAATCGTTTCATGGCCTTAAGCCATATTCCTTTTCTCGGTTTTTCCATCTCTTTTCTCCTTCAATAAATAAATTACCCGGAATACTCAGCCTTTAAAGGCTTCATCCCCCTGGACTGATACCCCTCTGATCTTCTGACTTCTGACCCTCTGATCTTCTGACTTTCCTGTCCTTCATACCTTAAATCCCCTGCGGTCCATCTGGCCCCATTGAGAAACCCTGGCAAGCATGCTGAAAAATCCCTTTATCCGGAGCAGATTCATAAACTGGCGAAAACCGAAGTTCTCTAAAAATGCATAAAGAATAAGACCCAGCTTGTCTTTCACAGGGAAATAATACCTCCGGTACTCGGTAAGGATAAGTGATATAAAAGAGACCAGGATACCAAGCAGGATAGTAGCAGTGAATACAAGCAGGAAGAGGGGAATACTTATCCAACCAGATAACAGGGAGACAATAAGTACGATATATCCTTCGGCTTCAAACCATGGCCCCAGGACTTCAAACAGGAGGAAATAGGGAAAACTTAAAAGCCCAATCCTGCCATAAGTGGGATTAAAAAGCATACGCATATGAAAGGTGATGATTTCCAGTAAACCTCTCTGCCACCGGTCACGCTGCTGGACGAGTACTTTCGTTGTTTCAGGTATCTCTGTCCAGCAGTTTGCATTGTATCCGTACTGGACAGAAAAGGGGATACGTCTTTCCCGTAAACCACGTATAAGACGGACTACCAGTTCCATATCCTCCCCGACTGTATCCTTTCCGGCGGTGTTCGCCATGTAATACTCGCTCTGGGTAAGATAGCCGTGGGCATTTACCACTGTCCGCCGGTGAAAGACCCCGAACGCCCCGGAGATAATGAGGAGAAGCTTGAGTGCAGACCAGCCCACCCGGCCGGCCATGAATGCACGAAGGTATTCAATAGTCTGGAAACGGGCAATGTGACCCTTTGGAATTCTCTTTTTAACAAGGGCACCCTTACGGACAGTACACCCATTCACGGGAAGAATATTCCCGCCGGCAGCAATCACTTCATTTTCAGAATAAAGGAAAATTCCCGCCATGTTCAATAGTGCATCCCTTTCCAGGAGAGAATCCGCATCAATCCCTGCAAAATATTCCTTCCTGGCAATATTGATGCCGGCATTCAGGGAATCTGCTTTCCCGCCATTCATCTTATCCACAACAAGGAGTTCCGGGTATTGTTTACTCGCATATACCCCGCGGATTTCCTGTGTATTCAGATAGCGGTGTATAAAGATTTCCGTTCGCTCCAATTCAAAATGTGAAACAAGCTTTTCCAGCGTATTGTCCTGGGAACCGTCATTAATCACAATAATTTCATAATCAGGGTACCGGAGGTTAAGCAGGGCGCTTACACTCTCTACAATAGAGGCTTCTTCATTAAAAGCCGGTGAAATAATGGAGATTGATGGAAGAATATATTCCTTAAAAAGAAAAGAATGACGTATGAGTGAATCGATCCCGGATTGACGGCGGATCTCCTTTATGGAAAAAATAAGCAGGAGGATATAAATCATATTAAGGGAAGAAGCATAAAGAGCAAATACAGAGTTGAAACAGCTAAAAAACTGCTGCACCAGCCCGGAAAAACCGGTGTGGGGTGTGAAAAATGAAAAAAGCAGGCAGACGACCGGTACTATCCCGAGTCCGGTAAACAGAAAAAGAACCAGGAGTGGACGCCTGGAATGCTCCATCTTCTTAAGACGTTCTTTTGACTTACTCTTCGAATGCAGCCCAAGCTCATCAAGAAGATTTTCTTTAAGATAATATTGCAGTTCACGAATACAATTAAGCCTTTTCTCCTGCTCCTTATCCTGTTCCGGTTTTTGAAAGATAAGCCATCGCAATACCTTGAATACTTTCTCCTTGATTTCTGCGTTTACATTCTGATTTAAAAAATTAATGATCTCCTTCATCTTCCCCTGCTGTATGATCTCAAACAGGATACATTCGATCATCTCTGCATCAGGGGAAAGGAGTTTTTCCATAAGATAATCTACAAATTTTGACAGAACATCAACAAAAACAGTATGTGCCATTGGCCGTTCTTCCTTCAGACACTGGTACATGATCCTGTTAAAGTACTTCGGTTGGGCCCGTACAATCGCTGTGAGTGCAAGGGTTACACTCTTTCGGATGATATGATCGTTCATATACTTAAAGAGTAATTCCAGTGAATTGTCAGCCGGCAGTCTTCCCAGGGATTCGGCCACAAGGTTCCGTATAAGAAAATCATTGTGAACAAGGTACCGTTCGTGGTTCATGGATCCTACATAAACTGTGGTAAGCACACGAATCGCCTCGTGAGCAATATCAAGATCCTCTGAATCTACCAGGTTTTCAAGGTATTCCTGCAATTCGGTAGTGGGTGAACACCTGGCAAAATGGATAAGGAGAAGGCGTATCTCTTTTTCAGTTCGCTGTTTAAAAAGAGGGACTAAAGCAGCCATCTCATCGCCCAATTCCGAAAGAAGCCCCCAGATTCTTTTTTGAAAGCGCAGCGGTTCTCCGGCAAGACCGTCTATGATTGACGGGATTGTCACCCCTGCCCCGCCGACCTTTGAAAGTCCATCAATAAGATAGAGTTTGACAAGCCTGCATTGCTCCCGCTCCAGGGCATGAATCAGTAATGTACATACATTCTGTGTCGGTACAAGGGGAAGGTACAGGGCAGACCGGAGACGCCGATACCTGTTTTTCGAATGGAGATCCCGGAAAAGACGTACATCCACACGGTTCCGTGAAAGCAGGTTCTTTAAAATTTCCTGTTGATTTCCTGTCAGATTAATGGAATCGGAAATTTTCGAACACTCTTCAAGAAAAAGCCACCGGTGCCGGCGGATAAAACGGTCAGTCACCGGTGCTGGTTTTACCATCCCGCTTTCCTGTCCAAGGTGTGTGCCGATTATTGCCCGGGCCAGATGCTGATGCCGTGCCCGGATTTTCCTGTACAAACCGGAAAAAAAGAAAAGAATTCCTGTTATAAGGTTCAACAAAAGAACGGTTAAAAATATAAACCAGGCAGGGTGAAAAAAGTTCATCGATTTACCCCCCTCGTGATGTTGGTGATGAGTCCCACAATCTCTGTAATGGAAAGCGGTTTACGAAAAAAATAGCGGATATCCCTTTCCACCGCTTTTTTTATATACTCCTCGTTTTTTTTATGGGAAATGAGTATAAACGGAATTGTATTCCAGAGTGCATTGGTGCAAAGTTTCTCCCGGATGGTAAATCCGTTCAACCTTGGAGTCATCACTTCACAGATAATGATATTGGGTGGTGTAGACTGGATAAAAGAAAGCGCATTTTCACCATCCGTACATATATGTACAATGAAGCCCGCGGCTTTAATAGCCCGGGCAACCAGTTCTATCGAAACCTGGTCCGGTTCTATAATAAGTATTACCGGTCTGTACGATGTTGAAGATTCCATGATTTTAGAGGAATCACAGATAGTATTCGTTCCCTGTTGCTCGGCAAAACCAAGGCGTTTTAATGCAGTGAGTTCGATTTGCAGGGCGAGTTCGCCGGATGTTCCTTTATGACGGAAAAACTCTGACAGGTTCACCAGCCCCATGGAAACAGTTAATCGCTTAAGATAAAGTTCGGAATTTTGCACCTGCTTGCGTATTTCTTCTGCTGCTGCCCTGGCCCCGGAAATATCGCATGCAGGGATATAATAACCAAAAACAGGCCCCCCGAGCCGGAAGACCCTGTGGGACATATTCCTGTGTTCTGCCTGGTAATTTTCCAGGAGATGCGCTATTGCACGAAGTGCATCATCACCCCCCCTCCGTCCGTGAAGCACGTTGATTTCCACAATATTGTCAAGTTTAATCGCAATCAGAACACCATTGGCAAGATTCTCCCGGACCCTGGTAAACTCATCCGGGAGGAAAATGCGAAAAAGGTAATCATTTCCCAATCCCGTAAGGGGATCCTGGGTAAGTTGTTCTTCTTCAGAAAGGTTTTTTTTTCCGGTGAAATGGGTTTCTTTCTGATACATAAAGAAAATTGTAGTAAAAAAGGTGAATGCTGTCAAACTTTTATTGGATACCACCTTGTTTAAAATATTACATAGATCTTTGTCTGTGTATATTCCGGGTAGGATTTCGAGAATTTTTACCAGTAAAATTCCAAGATTTTCGACCTGGTAGTACTGGCGTTGGCCCGGATCATACATAGTTTTATGTGTATGTGTATCATTTTCGTGATAAGGTTGTGAAAAAAATAAGGAATTTTATGAGTATAAAAAAGTTTTATTTCCTGTTGTCTTTTCTCAGGAAGCGATCAGTATTTTTCAGAATGGTTCTACCCAGTTCTTTGCCATCTGTTTGGGTGTTTATTATAATTGTTTCCACAATAAAGTATTTATCAAAACCCATTATATTAACCTGGGGTTTCGTTCAACATAGTCTTTCCGAAATAAGTTAAGAAAATGGAATTAGCTTAAACCTTTGCTGACAAGTTATGGTTTGCTCTATTTCGGAAAGACTCCTATATGTTTTATGTCCAGTGTCTGACGCTCTTGATAGTGAAGGTGAGCCAAAGTACATGGATGTTCTTTGGCTCACTTAATAAATACATAACAATAGTGTCTTTTTTTATCTCCTAAAAGTTTTAAATAATCAATGCCAAATTCTTTTTGTAAGAATCTTTACAAATATTATTATTTCATATCATTGAAATTAAATATTCTACAGTCAGATCCACATGTTACTATATTCTTGCCATCAGGAGAGAAGATAACAGCTTGTGTATATGCCATTGTATTGACATTTAGTAGTATTAGGAAGCTACCACTATAATCAAAGACACGACAATCTGCTCCTCCTGTTATAACGGTTTTTCCGTCAGGTGAAAAAGCAACTGCTTGTGTATATGCCATCGTATTGACATCTAATTTTCTAAGTAAATTCCCAGATTTAAAATCAAAGACACGACAATCTGCTCCTCCTGTTATAACAGTTTTCCCGTCAGGTGAAAAAGCAACTGCTTGTGTATATGCCATCGTATTGACATCTAATTTTTTGTTAAAATCAATTCTTCTGACATTATCTGGAATACTAACGCAACTAAATATAAAAATTACAAATAAAGAAATAAAACATATTTTCATTTTGATCCCTCTTTATAAAAATATCGTTTTTTTGCCGCACCAGGGATGGCGCGGCATAGAAAAAGCCAAGCCAGGCAGCCGGGTAGGTCAGGGGCTTTGCAGCCCCTTTCCTCCCTCAGAACCGTACTTGATAGTTTCCCATCATACGGCTCAAGCAGTTTAACACTGTTCCTCACGCAAGGGAACAGCGGCACTTATCAGATTAAGCATACCTTGTTTTCTTTCTGTTTTGAAGATATTCTCTATCTTCCTTTATATACGGATTTGCTGTCAGTCTTACCAGGTTATGTCTTCTTATCTTTGTGTCCGATGCAAATATAAGCCGTTTTTTGTCTGATGCAAATATCCAGTC
>JAFGQK010000160.1 GCA_016935735.1 Spirochaetales bacterium
GAATCTGAAAGGCATAGCCTTTATAATCAATATAATAAGGAGGAAATAGACCACCTCCAAAGGAGGTGGTTTCCTTTTGATAATGAAAGATAAGATGTTTATACCGGGAATTTTTGAGAATCCCCGGTATTTTATATAAGAGGCGCCTGTACACAGCATTCGTTGAGCCCCCGATGGTCTTCAATAGAGGTGAAGTCCACTTATCCATTAAATATGGTGGTTCAAGATGTGGAGTACAGGCCTGAACGAAGGAGTAGAATCGAGGATGGAGATACTAAGAGGTGTTTTTTATTTTACCGTATTTCCCGGTTTTCTTTTTTTAAGCATAACCGGGCTTTTCTTTTCCTGGATCGAGAGAAAGATCACGGCGCGGCTTCAATGGCGCAAAGGCCCCCCTCTTCTTCAACCTTTTTATGACTTTATCAAACTTTTGGGCAAAGACATTATGATACCGAAAAGCGGGAATCCTGCACTCTTTGTTACAGCACCCCTTTTAGGTCTTGTCGCTATCACTCTCGGTTCCACTATGCTATTATTGGGGAATCTCTTTCATATACAATTCATGGGAGATGTGATCGTGGTTGCCTACCTGACCCTTATCCCTTCGCTTGCAGTGATGCTCGGAGGGCTATCATCGGGAAATCCTCTTGCAGTAACCGGTGCACGAAGGGAGATGAAGCTTATTATCGGTTATGAACTTCCCTTTATTATCGTTTTTGTTATTGCGATTATTAAAAATGATTATGGCATCATGATTTCTTCGTTTAAAGGAAGCTTTATGCCTGGAAGCATATCCGGTATTCTTTCATTCATTATCGCACTTTTCTGTATCCAGGCAAAACTCGGGCTTCCTCCTTTTGATATTGCAGAGGCGGAGACCGAGATCATGGAAGGCCCGTATATTGAATACTCGGGTGCCCTCTTCGGGGTATTCAAACTCACCCAGTCTATAGGGCTTTTTTCCCTTCCACTTTTTCTCATTACCCTTTTTTTAGGTGGGGTGGGTTTCTCGGGTATTGAAATACTCTGGTCAATCTTGAAATTTCTTGTTATTTTGTTGCTTCTTATTGTTATTAAAAATACAAATCCCAGGGTAAGGATAGATCAATCAGTAAAATTTTTCTGGTTTATCCTGACGCCAATAGGGATTATTTCCCTTATTCTGGCAATCGCGGGAAGAATATATGGTATAGGATGGTTATAATCGAGCCAGCGGTGTATTGGAAATACAGGTGGAACATGCTGACAGGTACCTTATACATTACAATCGTGGTTTAACTTGTTGAACAGTACCCTGGATTTCTGCGGGTTTAAATAAGAGAACCATCTGATGGAGTCATCAGAAGAAACGTGAAGGAGAGTGAATAAATGGATGTGAATCTATTACTTCCGGTTATCTTTATTCCGGCCGGGGCAGGGTTGCTTATTCTGCTTCTCCCTGAAAGAGTCAAGGTTGTACAGGAGGTTATTTCGTTTATTGCAGGCAGTATCATGCTTGCAGGGACAATCTATTCATTCTTTTTTCATACCTTGCCGGTTCCTGCCCCGTTTAATGAGGTGTTCAGGAGCACGTCATTTTCCTCTTTTCTGCTTATGATTGCAGCCGGTTTCGGATTCTTCATTACCCTCTATTCGATTTCCTACATGTGGAAAAAGGAACGCCGCAGGCAATTCTACGCGTTTTTACTCCTGGCACTTGCCGGGACAGCGGGGGTGCTTTTATCGGATCATATCCTTGCTTTTCTCATATCCTGGGAAACAGTTACCCTGGCCCTCTATTTTCTTATTATCGGCGGGGAGCAGGGTGCACAAAAAGGGGCCACGAAAAGCTTTATCATGCTCGGTGCGACGGACGGGCTTCTTCTTTTTGGACTGGCACTTCTCTGGCAGATAAGCGGGAAGGTGTTGTTCAGTGAAATGCATATCTCCACGAATACCTGGATTTCCGGGCTAAGCTTTACCGCTTTAATGATAAGTGCAATAACAAAGGCGGGTGCCATGCCATTTCATACATGGATTCCTGCATCGAGCGAAGCCGCTCATCCTCCCGCGATGGCAGTCCTTCCTGCTTCACTGGATAAAGTACTCGGAATCTTCTTTCTTTTTACCCTCTGTAACCGTATCTTTGTCATCGGTGAAGGCTTTCAGATAGCGCTTCTTGTCATAGGTTGTATTACCATTATCGGTGCGGTATTGATTGCAATGGTTCAGCATGATTTACGGAAACTCCTCGCATACCATACCGTGAGCCAGGTGGGATACATGATTGTCGGTATCGGAACATTGAGTCCCCTGGGTATTTTAGGCGGTCTTTTTCATATGATTAATAATTCGATTTATAAAAGCTGTCTCTTCCTGGGGAGCGGTGCAGTGGGGAAAAAAACGGGAACCTTCGAACTGGGCAAACTCGGCGGGCTTGCAAAAGCGATGCCTTTCACCTTTATTGCATTCCTTATAGCAGCACTTTCCATTTCCGGTATTCCCCCGTTTAATGGTTTTGTTTCCAAGTGGATGATCTACCAGGCACTCCTTGAAAGCGTGAAAAGCGGGACGTTATCCATGAATATTATTGGCACCATCGTTTTTATTGTCGCCATGTTCGGGAGCGCGCTTACGCTTGCCTCGTTTATCAAGGCGCTTTATTCCGTATTTTTAGGCCAGAAAACGGAAAAGACTCAAACGGTATTGAAAGAAGTATCATTTGCAATGTGGATCCCGATGATGACACTCGCTTCTGTATGTGTGTTGCTGGGGGTTTTTTATCTATTTTTTATACGGAATATTCTGGGTCCCATTACCGGGTTAACCCCGGTTTTCCCGGGTGTATGGGAGTCTTCTTTTGCAATGGTTCTTATTTTTACCGGGTTTATCATCGGACTGCTTATTTACCTTGCAGGAAAGATCGTACGGTCATCCAGGGTCGTCGAACCCTATATAGGCGGCGAGCAGGAGAATCCGGAAGTTCACCGGGTGCCGGGAACGGATTTCTATACAGTGATAAGCAACATGCCGGTGCTAAGGAATATATATAAAGGCCAGGCAAAGGAATACCTGGATCCTTTCGAATGGTTCGGCAAGCTCGGGGATTGGATTATCATGATTTTTAAAAAGATCCAGAACGGGCTGCTTCCCTGGTACTTGTCGTTAAGTTTGATAGGGCTTGTTATATCTTTGGTGTTGTTTCTGTCATTTTTTATAACTTTTTAATGAGGTAAAAGGATATGTTTATTACAGAGATATACCTTCTCGTTCTTCTGGTATTCATGATAATCGCTGCAATCATCGCGGTCGAGATCAAGAGTCTCATTTCTTCTGTTATCTCTTTGGGTGCAGTCGGTGTGGGGATGAGCATATCATTTTTATTCCTCGCGGCACCCGATCTTGCCATAGTGCAGATCGCAGTCGAAGTACTGCTTCTTATTTTCCTGATCCGCGCTACCCTTGGCCGGGAGATCGTGTCCGAAAAAGGAGCGGTAACAATTCCCCTCCGGCTTCTCTCGATTTTTATCGTTTTAGTTATTCTTGGTTTTGGAATTATTGCATTCAGGAATTTGCCGGAATTCGGAAAACCGGTGTTTTCCCTTGTTCCAGAAGCACCCTCGAATAGCTATATTCAACACGGACTCAAAGAAACAGGATCGGCCAATATTATTACCGCTGTTATTCTCGATTACAGGGGGTATGACACACTTGGAGAAGCAACGGTTTTATTTACCTCATTACTTGGTGCGCTTGTAATCTTAAGGGCCAAAACGAAAAAAAATGGAACAAAGGTCATTAACCATAAAGAAACAAAGGCACGGGGAGGAGAATAACTATGAAGGGCATGACAATTATCGTCAAAACAATAACCCGGTGGGTAAAGCTTTTTATTTTTCTCTTTGGCATATATGTAACCCTGACCGGGCATCTTTCACCGGGAGGGGGGTTTGCGGGTGGTGTTATCCTTGCATGTTCTTTTATTCTTCTTACCCTCGCTTATGGGAAAGAATACGCGCTTTCCCGCTTGAGCCTTAAAACTGCAAAAAGTCTGGATTCCATCGGGGCTTTGATTTTCCTGCTTACAGCCCTTATTGGTATGTGGGTTACCAATGTCTTTTTTGATAATGTGCTGCAGAAATTATTTCCCGGAACGGATTTTATGCTCTATAGTTCAGGTTTTATCCCGCTTTATAATATCGGCATTTGTCTGAAAGTCGGCGCCCCGCTCTTTGTCACTTTTATTGTTATGGCTGCTATGCGTATACGGATTAATGATAAAGGAGAGAGAGAGATAATCCAGGAGGAAGAGGAGGAATAAAAAATGGTATTTGCACTTTGTTTTGTCCTTTTTTTAACCGGACTTTACTGCATCCTCACGAAAAAGAATACGGTAAAAATCATTATAGGACTTTCGATCATGGAAGCGGGCGTGAACCTTTTCCTTGTACTGCTCGGATATAAAAATGACGGCGTTGTCCCGATTATCGACAGATCAACAGACATCGTTCATTTTCTCGCCTATTCCGTGGATCCACTCCCGCAGGCACTTGTTCTTACATCGATTGTTATCGGACTCGGAACAATTGCCCTTGGCATCGCACTCTGTATGCGGTTATATGTAAAATACGGTACATTCGACATTGCCGAAATAAGGAGGCTTAAGGGATGATGAATTCAATCCTTCCATTATTCGTTGCCATACCCCTGGGTGCTTCCTTCTTAATAGCACTTGTTTCACGCAAGCGGAAACTCCCTGCCGATATCATCGCCAATCTTTCAACACTCTCACTGCTCGTTCTTTCAATCATCATTTTCCAGGCACGGGGTGTCTACAAGATCGGCGGATGGCTTCCCCCGGCAGGAATAAACTGGGTACTCGATGGTTTCAGCAATCTTTTTCTTGTCATTATAAATCTTATAAGTATTTGCGCCACGGTCTTTTCAATAAAGTACATGAAGCATTATACGGGAGTCTATAAATATTATTCCCTCTTTCTGCTTATGACCGCGGGAATGAATGGGGTAGTGTTGACAGGTGATATGTTTAACCTTTTTGTATTTCTTGAGATCGCATCAATCGCTTCATATGCACTTGTCGCTTTCGGTGGTGAACATGAGGAACTCGAAGCCTCGTTTAAATACCTGGTGTTGGGAAGCCTCGGCTCGATTCTTATTCTTTTAGGCATTGCTCTTGTTTATGGGATGACCGGGTACCTGAATATGGCAAGCATATCAAAAGCGATTTCCAGCTCCGGGATAGGGCAGGTACATATTTTTGCAGCATTGCTTTTTATTACAGGTTTCGGGATAAAAGCGGCACTGGTCCCTTTCCATTCATGGCTCCCGGATGCACATCCTTCTGCGCCTGCCCCGATTTCGGCAATGCTTTCCGGTGTTTTAATAAAAGCGATCGGGATATATTCCCTTATCCGGATATTTTTTAATGTTTTCGGCATGAACAGTATATTCGGCGGGATGCTTATCGGTATCGGCATTCTCTCGATGGTAATCGGTGTGTTTCTTGCCGTAGGCCAGTGGGATTTGAAACGCCTTCTTGCATATCACAGTATAAGCCAGATGGGTTATGTGATACTCGGTATAGGGCTGGGAGGATTCATCATTGCGAATGGGGGAAGCTTAATCGTGGCCAGTCTGGCGTTCCTTGGCGGCTTGTTCCACTTGTTGAATCATTCGGTCTTCAAGTCCCTCCTGTTTCTCTGTTCAGGTTCCATCGAAAATGCAACAGGGACAAGGCAATTGAAAGAAATGGGGGGCCTGTTAAAAAAGATGCCTGTCACCGGTACGACATGTACGATTGCATCATTATCTATTGCAGGAGTACCTCCTTTTAACGGATTCTGGAGTAAGCTTATTATTGTCATCGCTGCAATGCAGGCCGGATATTATATCATCGGATTTGTTACTATTCTTGTGAGTTTTGTGACCCTGGTTTCTTTTTTAAAGGTGATGCGTTATTCCCTGTGGGGACCGGTATCCGGTATTCTTGCAAATGTAAAGGAATCGCCGGTTCTTATGGTACTTCCGCTTGTTCTTCTGGCACTTCTCTGTATCGGGATGGGAGTCATAGCCCTGCCCGGTGTTACGGAAGTGGTGTTAAAGCCTGCAATCGAGGTGCTTGTCCGGGGGGCAGAATATGCCGGGTATGTTTTTTCACAGTTGTGAAATTTCTTTTAAGGAGGAACGTGTAAAATGCGTGTTGTAAAACTCTTCATTATTTCACTTGTTATATGGTTCCTTATTGCATGGCCGTATGATATTAACAATAATACGTTCGATTGGCAGATTTTCATTGCAGGTATTATCGTTTCGCTTTTTGCAGGTATTTTTTTCAGGGATACTATTTCAATTCCGGCAAAAAAGATATTTTCAATAAAACGGATTTTCTGGATCATCGTATATATTCCCGTTCTTTTCTTTCATATGCTCAGGGCAAACCTGGATGTTCTTTACCGGGTTATCCACCCGATGATGCCGATTCATCCCGGTATTGTAAAGGTAAAAACAAAGCTATCAAGCGAGGCGGGCCGGACTGCTTTAGCCAATTCGATAACCCTGACACCCGGTACACTCACGGTCGATATAACGGATGACGGGTTTCTCTATGTGCACTGGATTTATATAAAAGACCCGGAAATAGAAGAGGCAACGGTAAAAATCGTGAAGCATTTTGAGATATTTTTGGAAAAGATATTCGACTAAAAGGAGAAGTGGACATGGCACTTGAGTTTGAGATTCTTATAGGAGTACTCTTTTTATGCTGCTTTTTATGTATATACAGAATTGCCCGCGGACCGACCGCCCCTGATCGCACGGTAGGGATCGATATACTGGGTATTGTCATCGTAGGGTTCTGCGGTGTGCTGGCCGTGATTACCGGAAAGGATTTTTTCATAAATGTAGCACTTACCTGGGCGCTTTTGAGCTTCATAGGAACCATCGCACTGGCAAAGTATCTGGAAGGGAGGAGTTTTGATGAATAATCTTTTCGCATTGATTTTATTCATAATCGGGGCTGTATTTGATTTTTTCGGATGCCTTGGTCTTGTCCGGTTTCCGGATGTCTATAACCGGCTCCAGGCATCGACAAAATGTGTGACATTCGGGACTATATTCATCCTCTCCGGTGTCGCCGTTTATGCAGGATTGAATCCTATGAGTATAAAAGCGGTGTTATGTATTGTTTTCATTCTCATTACATCCCCTACTGCGGCACATGCGATATCCAGGGGAGCACATCATTCCGGAATAAAGCTCTGGAAAAAAAGCGTTGTTGATGCTTATGAAAAAGACAAACCAGAGACTAAATAGGGGGCGAAATTTTTTCATTGCAGCAGTCATAATTATTTTAGGCCTCTGGTTCCTGCCGGGTTCGGGTTTATTACTTGCATCAATCCATGATAAAAATCATACAAACCTATTTCCTTTTGTTATCTTCTTTTTCGGGGGTCTGACCGGGTTTTTATCATCAATTTTTTTTTTCATAAAATCCTTTTTATCAAAACCGCTTCATTCCCATCCTGACACACTCCAGCTTTTTTGCGAGGCAATCAAGAAGCTTGCGACCACCCTGGATCTAAAAACAATGACCGATGAGGCGGCGGAAATTATTGCCGGTGTTATCGGGGTAAGGGGTTGTTCGATAAGCATCCTTGACACAGACACAAAGAAGATAAGACTCAACTCGATATTCGGGATCAGGCAGCCGGACAGCAGGGTGATTGATATACCCGGATCCGGTCTGTTGGACGGAAAGCCGCTGGTGGTTCCCGATACAAAGACGCGGGAGTTTCCCGAAGTGGATGACAGCAGGGAATCGCTTATCTGTGTACCGTTAAAGCTGGAGGAAAAGATATTCGGTGCTGTCTGCATCTATGGGGAACGGGGCCAGAGACTGTCAACGGAGATGATTTCAATCCTGGAAAGTTTAAGTAATATACTTTCGCTTGCCATTTCACATGCATTTGTTTATGAGAATTTTCAAAAGCTTGCAGAAGCCAAAACACACTTTATCTTTCAAACCTCCCATGAACTTCGGTCCCCATTGGCCTCGATTCATTCATTAACAGCGGTATTGTTGAAAAAGTATATCGGGAACCTGAATACCAAACAGGAAGAAATTCTCTCCCGGATGGAATTGCGGTTACGAAAGCTGTCCGAAATGGTCAACGATCTGCTCGAACTGGCGCAGGGACGCGTTAATGCGGCGAATCCGGAACTTTTAAAGATCGATGTTATTCCGATTATTACCGATACTATCAATCTTTTCGACCAGAGGATAAAAGACAAGGGAATCACACTCTGTGTTCACCGGATACCGGATAGTGCCATTATCAAAGCGACAGAAGACGGGATACGGTCGATTATCACGAATCTTCTTTCAAATGCTTATAAATATACGGAGCGGGAAGGGAAAATTGACCTATCCGTTTATGAAAATACAGAAAAGGATGAATTGATAATTGAAGTAACTGATACGGGAATCGGGATTCCTGAAACAGAAATAGGCGCCCTTTTTACGGAATTCTTCCGGGCATCGAATGCAAAGGCACATACCGAGATGGGTACAGGATTGGGGCTTCCCATCGTCAGGGCACATGTGGAGAAATTCCGGGGGAGGATACATGTTGAAAGCAAGCCCGGAAAAGGGACATTGTTCAGGATACTGCTGCCGGAAGTAAAATAGAGTAGGAGCCTGTAAGTCCTACCTGTCCACCCGGGCGCTACTGGCATGCATTACCTTTTCCACTTCTTCAAGACGTGTCATTGTCGTATCCCCCGGTGTGGTCATTGCCAGGGCACCATGGGCTGCGCCGTAATTGACAGCTTCCTCCGGGGATTTCCCTTCCATGAGTCCGTAAATTAAGCCGGATGCAAAGCTATCACCACCACCCACACGGTCGTATATTTCCAGGTTGTGACGCAGGACAGCATCATAAAAATTGCCGTCAACATAAAGGATAGCGCCCCAGTCATTGAACCCTGCTGTTCTGGCATTCCTCAATGTCGTGGCAATTGCCTTGAAATTGGGATAGGTTTTTATCACCTCGCCAATCATTTTTTTGAAATTCGCAGGGTCAAGTTTTGTAAGCCCCTCGGTCCCCTTCACTTCAAATCCCAGACACGCGGTAAAATCTTCTTCATTACCAAGCATTACATCCACATACCGGGCAATTTCAGAGTTTACTTCCTGTGCTTTTTCTTTTCCCCCGATTTCCTTCCACAGCGAAGCACGGTAGTTCAGATCATATGAGGTAACGGTACTGTATTTCCGGGCTGTTTTAAGGGCTTCGATAATCACCCCGGGGGTCGATGCTGATAATGCTGCAAAAATGCCTCCCGTATGAAACCAGCGGATTTTGTCCCGGCCGAATATCTTTTCCCAGTCAATATCCCCGGTTTTTAATTGTGACGCAGCGGTATGACCGCGGTCCGAACACCCGAGTGCAGCCCTTATGCCGAAACCTTTTTCCGTAAAGTTAAAACCATTCCTGACTGTCCGGCCGATACCATCGTAGGGAATCCATTGTACGTATTCCATATTGACACCGCCCTGTAGGATAAGATCCTCAAGCAGCATGCCCACCGGATTATCGGCAAAAGCGGATACCAGCGCAGCCCGTTTTTTAAAGCAACGGCGTAATCCCCTGGCGACATTGTACTCACCGCCCCCTTCCCATACCCGGAAATGTCTTGTCGTATGAATCCGTTCAGCCCCGGGATCGAAACGAAGCATGACCTCTCCCAGGGAAAGAATATCATATTTGCAGTCTGCTTCCGGTTTTATTTTAATCGTATTCATGCTGCGACTCCTTTGTGAATAAAGCTCGGGAGAAGAATTGACAGGGTATCAGGATGGAAGGAATACCCTGAAAAATCAATGTTGTGTGGACATTGTTTATTCACCTGAATATCAATCTTACCATATAAAATGAAAATAGTAAATAATAACACTGGCATTTTCTTTCAGGATACAGTATTCTTCAAAGTAGATACATAAGGAGAATTATGAAGAGTTTCATTATCAATTCCAGAGACAACAAAAAGCTTCATGCTTACAGCTGGGAAATAGAAAAGGACAGTATGGAGGCTATACTGCTGATTGTTCACGGGATGGCAGAACATGCGAAGCGGTATCATGAGTTCGCTTTATACCTTAATGAAAAAAAGATAACTGTGTATTCCCTTGATCTCCGGGGTCATGGTGAAACAGCGGAATCGCCAGATGAACTGGGAGTATTTGCAGAAAAGAATACCTGGGGACATATCCTGGAAGATATCGGGCAATATATAGACATCATTCATAATAAGTACCCGCAAAAACCCATTTTTATTCTTGGGCACAGTATGGGCTCCCTGCTGGCAAGGGATTTGATTAGCCGGACACATGAACATATTACAGGCTGTATATGCACGGGAACAAGCGGGTCTCCCGGTATTATGGGGAGAGTTGGACTGGTAATCGCTTTTATACATACATTGTTTACCGGCAGTAAGGCTAAAAGTCATCTTTTTAATACACTGCTTTTTGGCGGTTACAATAAAAGCGTCCCGGCCCCTGTTACTGATTTTGACTGGCTTTCCAGGGATAATGAGCAGGTGGAAAAATACATAAACGATAGTTTATGCGGATTTATTTGTTCGTTATCCTTGTATTATGAGCTTATTAAAGGAGCATTCAGGGCAAATTCCATACGGAGGATAAGAAAGATAGGAAAGGATCTGCCTTTGTTACTTTTATCCGGCGACAGGGACCCTGTGGGTGCAATGGGAAAAGGGGTAAAGAAAGCGTACCATCTATATAAAATGGCCGGGATGAAGAATGCTGGCATTACATTA
This sequence comes from Spirochaetales bacterium, assembly GCA_016935735.1. Taxonomy (GTDB): domain Bacteria; phylum Spirochaetota; class Spirochaetia; order SZUA-6; family JAFGRV01; genus JAFGRV01. Next base: position 10,840 of record JAFGQK010000160.1, read on the forward strand.
TTTAAGGATTACCGGCACGAGATATTGAATGAAACCGGGAATCAGATTATTTATTCATGTATTTATGAATGGATAAAAAAGATACTTTTAAGTTCTTAACCGGCTGATCTCCTGCTTCTGTTCCCGGACTTTTCCTGTTTGACCAGCTTTTATCTTAAAGATTTCCACGTTCCCCTGTCATTTTGGCAAAGTATACAAGAATACCTGTCATTTTGATTATGCAATCAAATCGTTTAAAAGCAGGAATTCGGCGATCACCTGGCTTAACAGTAAGGAGAATAAATAATGGATGATAGAAGACAGAAACCCCGAGTTAATATAGATATTGATGTTGAATATAATATGAGCCGCGAGCAAAGCTGGTTCGGGGAAGTGAGTATGAAAAAGACTTTAGAAAAAAAGACATGGATATCCTTACAGGAGGACAGATGGGACAGGGTATTGATTTGAAATTTATTACATTATTTTAGAAAAATACTTGATTTCTTTTAAAAATATTGATATATATTGAATCCATTATTCTGAACTTCTTGTTAAGAAGATCATGCGTTTAGTTTTCTATGAATTTAGAAAAAAGGAGATTGATATGAAGAAAAGTTTTGTAATCAAAATTTCCCTGATTCTACTCCTGTGTACTTTGTTTGTTATAGCCTGCCGCTTGGATAACTATCTTTCCGATGATGTTCATTCAGGAACAGGCGATGCCGGTGAAGGAGGATCCCGGACTCCGATAAAAAACCAATTGTCTCATATGTACACCAATTATTATAAGATTGTGGAAAGAGAAAATGGTCGGATTCTCTGGGTAGATAATTATAAAAATAGCGATAAATACGAAATATATGGTAGTTATGGCGAGTGTGGTTTAAATCAACAGTTTATTGTGATTCCTGTGACCCCGGATGGCAGCAGGATTTTTCTTGCTGGCCGGCAACTGGGGGGAGTCGTGGATATTGCATCGACCTCACTCATTTATCTGTATGATGGGTATCCTCATGGCGGTTTGAATCAGCAGTTTGAATTACAGGCTACAGACAGCGGCTATTTCCGGATTTATTCTCCCAATCCGTATGGCGCATTTGAATTGACCAGACCCGTTTTTCTTTTCGGAAATACTCTGTATAATAAAATTTATAATGGAGAAGGCATACAACAGTTTAAATTCGAACCTGCCGATTCCCTTCCATATCCCGTTTCCCGGCAAACCGGATACACTCCCTACCAGATTGGGAATCCTCCATGTGCAACAGGTATTGGATTCAATCCTCCAAAACAAACAACTGAAAAATTGATAAATGAGGCTATCATTCCTTATATCTATATCAGGAATGACGGCAGCCGAACTTATCAGACAAATACCACTCCATATTATAAATTAACCTGGATGCAGTACTGGGAAAACGATTACCATCGCGTCAAACCCATGGGAGAGTCCTATAAATCCACCTGGAAAATCACGTATGGTGTAGAGCGTTCTTCTGCCTATTCTATAGAACAGATGACTTCCATCAAGTTTACGACTAAAAGTGAATTTGTATTCGGGATTGATGCTTTGAAGGCAACTTTGGGGACCACAATAGAATCCCAGACCAGCATTAAAACTATTTACAGTTCAAGCATTAAAACCAGTGAAACCGAGGAATATACCGGGGAACGGATATTACCAACAGATAAAGGATGTAGTTTTACTGTATGGAATTTAATCGATTTATTTATTCTTAAACGTATGGACGGAACAGAGGTAACACGCTGGACAATCAAACACGAAGATTATGAATTCGTCGATTTATTTTTGTGTTAAACTATACTAAAAAGAAAGTAGTTACAGCTGCCTGAAAATTGAGTAATGTAGAAGAGAAGGAAATCCCGGCTCGTGGGTTTCCTTCTCTTTTCGTTATTGTAAAAGACAAGCTTTTTAATTAATCTTAAAAAACTTACTAATCTTAGTTTTTGGAATAATAATATAACCAATATTGATATAATATAATTTCTGAATTAACAGAATTAAAGGAATTAAATCTTGTTTATAACAACATAACGGATTTAACTCCTTTATTAAATAATACAGGATTAGGAAAAGGAGATATTATATATTTATCTTATAATCCGCTTTCAGAGCAAGCAATTAATAATCAAATCCCTATTTTAGAATCAAGGGGTGTGACTGTAAAGTTTACAAAATCTACCAAATAAGCCTGCCTTAGAACTTAGAACTGATATAATAATGTGAACAAATTAATTCTGTTTCAATTTCACAAATAATTTTGTCCCTAAAGCTTCGTAGATAGTACGCTTCGTGTGTTTTGTGAGTTCCGATTAGTGGATTATTTTAATGGAGTGATTCAAAGGATTCAGGGAACCCTGGGACTTCATGATATCTGCGTGGAAAGATGAAATTAAAAGTACAAGTAAAGTAGATTATTCAACAACACGAAAACCCCAAATTGAGATTGTGTCATTTAATAAATGCTTTATTCCAATTATTCAATTTGATGTAAGCGGTGATTATGAATCATTAAAGGCACTCAGAGAAGCAAAAATGAAAGAAGGAAATGCAAGTACAATTTCTTTTGATGAAGTAAAAAAAGAAATTGGATTATAATAAAAATCTTTAATTAATAACCCTACTTTATAATCGCAGCACTATCTACGATTAATATTTATTTATTATGCATAGCGTTGGCTACGCCCACGACCCAATTAACAGGCTGTCCAGGTTCTTTTCAGTATGCTGGGCTCTTTAGCCTGGCGGCCAACGCTTTGTTATTTTGCTTAAAATCTTGTTATTTTAACAAGATTTTAAGTCAAAATAATATATCGTTGTATGAGTTACATCTATACCTGCAATTTTGTTTAATTGTGTAGCAGCAGTATGCCGGAAGATACGGCTGAAGCCTAATGCTTTGGTAGCTTCACTAAAAAAATGCTGTACCGTACGGTTGGATATTATCCTCCCAATTTATAGGAGGTATTTATGTTAAAAAAACAACAAATTTGGAAAAATCATATTAAATTCCGGGTAGAATCAGGGATTACACAAACAGAATTTTGCAGAAAATTATTGGTTCAAATCTATTTATATGATATACTTGTACTTAATCGTATGTATAAAGTAATTTAAATTTAACAAAGAAAGGATAAAAAACATGAAAAGGGAAAATTTTAAAGTAAAAATAGCATGTATTATTTTCATTTTGCTCCTATTGTGCGTGGGACAGGTTTTCTCGCAAGAATGCGGAGATGTCAATTCTAGTGGAGAGATCGATATTATCGATGCACTCATCGTGGCCCAGGCTTATGTAGGATTAAATCCTGCGAATTACAATTCCTCGGTAGCAGACGTGAATGCGGATGGCGGCATTGATATTGTGGATGCGCTTTTAATCGCACAATATTACGTTGGTCTTATTTCTTCACTCAACTGCGGCACCCAGACGCCGGCATCGACGGCAAGTCCTGCAGAAACACCAAATCCCAATCGTACCCAGGCACCGTATCCTTCTGTCGACGCTTCCTCGTGCGGAGGTTGGGTGCTTTTAGACAATGTATGCACCGCCCGGTACTGCAGCGACGACTTATCCTCGCAGGACTGCGGCGGTTGTGGAGGAAACACAGGGGCCTTGTGCGTGGTGGTAAGTTCCAAGGCAGCCGTCTCCGGTTCGTGGCCACCGGTCACATCGGTGAGCGGTAATGAGCCCTGGCACTATTCCCGTTCGACGAACTTCGGGATAACCTTAGCCGGTGCGTGTCAGTTCGGAATATATAATGTCTGCTCATCAGCAATCAA
>JAFGQK010000161.1 GCA_016935735.1 Spirochaetales bacterium
CTCCAATCCCATGGCAACTGTGGTGTTAGCCCAGCTTACATGCCTGGAATCCGCACATAAAACACCTGAAGTTAAATTCGACGTAAAGCTGACACCTGTACGGATGCTTTACGGGAAAGGTTTTGATAAAAACCAGGTACGCCAGGTATTCAATTTCATCGACTGGCTTATATCACTGCCTTTGGATCTGGAAGAAAAGATAATAGATGAAGTTATAAAGATAGAGGAGGTGGAGAAAATGACCTATGTGACAAATGCTGAACGAATTGGTGAGAAAAGAGGTAAAAAACGGGGTATAGAAATCGGCGAGAAGCGTGGCGAGAAACGGGGTATTAAAAAGATTGCGACAAAAATGCTGAAGCGGGGTGATTCAGTAGAGGATGTTATGGAAGTCACCGATTTGACCCGGGAAGAGGTTCTTGCTATTAAGCAGGAGATGGATCTTTAGAAACGGAATGGTGTCGAAAATTCCGCGGTTTGGACATACCTTCTCCACCGCTGTTCCCGGGAGAAAATTCCTGTTACCTTCTGTTCAGGCAAAGGGTATTGCATAAATACCCTGCGGCCGGATTCAAAATCATTCTATACACTATCCGGGATTCACCTTGAACGCTACAGGGATCTTAAAGAAGATGAACTGCTTGCTATTGAAAAAAGGATTGTTTGTGCAAAAATTGAAAATTATCGTTCATTCTTACACACCAGGATTAAAAAAGAAAATACATCATATGTATCCGGGTTTACGGATATTATAGAAAAGCTGGGCAGGGCAGGTTCCCGGAATGAAATATTCGGCTATAAAGGAACCGCGGGCAGGATAATCTTTGAGCTTATAAACGAATACATCAACATACCCTTTTTTACATCGCAGAAACGGAAGCGAAAGAACCCGGATCCCCTTAACTCGCTTATTAATTTTGGTTCGTACCTGCTCTTTACCCATTGCAATGCCCTTGTCCGTTCCGCGGGCCTGAATCCTTACCTCGGGTTTCTCCATGATGCAGGAGATGATTATGAATCCCTTGTCTGCGACTTAATGGAACCATTCCGTTTCCGTATCACACGCATGATCCTGCGGTTGATCAACAGGAAGCAGATAAGGGAGAGCAGTTTTATTAATAAAGACGGTTCTTCCTGGCTGAAGCATGAAGCGGTCAAGGCTTTTATCCAGGCATTTGAAGGTGAACTGCTCACTACCATAAAGGACGACCCGGGGGACGGGAAAACCCTGCTGAAAGCGCAAGTGCTTTCCGTGCTCAACTGGGTAAAAACGGGAAGCATGATACGGATTTACAGGAGACATGAATCGTGAAAAGCAGCGAATACCTGGTGGTATACGATATTTCGGCAGATAAGGAGCGGACAAAGGTGCAGAAATTACTTGAAGGATACGGATTCGGTATACAAAAATCGGTTTTTGAATGCCTTTTAAGCAAAAGGCTTAAAAGAGAACTTATACAAAAACTCGAAAAAATGAACATAAAAACAGGGTTTATCAAGCTGTACAGGTATGATAAAACAATAAAAAACACTATAATAGGGGTATATGACAGGAAAAACCCGGATGAAGGGAATGCATTTATTGTGTAATCAGGCAAGAAATATAAAAATTCACGAAAAATTTGCAACCCCTGTGGATAAGTTGTGGATAACTTCAAAAACAAGCGAGGTTGCAAATTTTCGTGTTTTAATTTATTCTATTATAAGGAATTATTTTTGGTACTGTCCGGAAGGACATCCATGCCGGCATGGTTTGCGACTTTGTTCTTTCAAGGAAGAAGTGGAAGATTTGGTCCGGAAGGACATCCATGCTGGCATGGTTTGCGACAAATGAAAGAACAATATTTATTTACATATTTTATAAAGTCCGGAAGGACATCCATGCCGGCAGTCTGACTTGTGGGTCATGGATCTGGGATCAGAATAATGGTTATAAATACCTCTTCCTGATTCCAGATCCTTATCCCTAAGCTCCTCGCTCCTATCAAGCAGAGATTAAAACTGTCTTTGAATAATAAATCATTTTAATGACATTTCCCTCGCCCATATTAATGCTAATAAAAACTGTTATAAGATTAGGCAATATATCTTTTCTTGTTTAATTTTAAATATCAGAGAAAAAAGTAAAAAAACTATTTGAAAATTCTATTTTCATTTCTAATAATAATAGTGTGAAAAAAATATTGTCCTTTGAAAGGAAACATCTTTGAAAAATGTAATACTTAGTCTGGTAATTCTGGTCTGTGCAAGCACCCTGTTGTTTTCTCAGCAACAACCCCAGAACACATTAGAATTAAAGATAAAAGATTTGGAAGATAAAGTAGACAAATTAAAAGACCAGTTAGCTTTTTATACGAAATTTTATGAAGAACAGAAAGGATTGATTGATAGATATAATATAATTCTAATTGCCTTAATAATTCTGGGTGGTTTGAGTGAATTTTTTATCCTTAAAACTAAATTGACTGCTGAAACAGAGAAAAGAATAGAGGAAGGAATATTAAATATAATAAAGAAGAAAAAAGAATTCCTAATAAAAATATTGAAAGCAGAAGAGTACGAAGAAAAAATTAAAGCCGATAAAAAAATTCTTGTTTTAAGTAATAAAAAAAGAGTATTCGAGAAGGAGTTGCGAGAATTTTTTACTAAATACAAATTCAGATCACCTGATTTTAAATATATTGATGATAAGGTGAATTATAATAAATATGATCTTATTCTGTTGAATAAGCAGGATGACAAAATCACAATTAATCAAATAAACTCCATAATAGATAAGGTGAAGAATAAAGCCTTTTTTTGTTTATCCAGTGAACAAATGAACCCACGGCCGATAGCACGATATATCAATTTTGCGAATAACTTAATTACCCTTTACCCGCGGCTCCTCGAATTATTACAGTACCGGGATACAATGGAAGAGGAATATATATAATGCATACAAATACAGTTTGTCATTATTCTTATAAATAGATAATAAGATTGCTTTATTACCACAGCAGAAAGGTGAGATGGTGGAAAGTCTTTTATTCCTGGACACAGTTTCCATTAAAAAGTATATCTTTGCAAGCCGGCAACTTAAGGAAATACGCGGGGCAAGTGCCCTGCTGGATGAATATAACCGCTTTAAGACAGAAGAGACCATTAAAACCATAACAGGTGGAGATTATAAGAAAATATATGCCTGCGGGGGTTCAGGTCTGTTTATCATACCCACTGTAAAGGCAGAGAGTATAAAAAACACGGTCAGTACATTATATGCAGAGATTGATGCAGAGATAATAATTGTTTATACCCCTTATTCAGAAGAAACAGATGATTTTTTACAGGCAAGATTTATTTTGCACTTTAAAGCAGGGGAAGGGTATTATCAATCCAGGCATGTCACCCGGCTTTCTTATCCTCTTTTCAGGGATTGTGATTCTGATAAAAGAAAGTTTGTCTCTGTAAAAGAAAATGATGAGTTTATTTCTTATTCCATAACAAAAAAGCGGGAAAAAAACCGGCAGATAAAAAATGAAATAAAACAGGCAATAAAAAATAATGAAAATACCGGCCAGACACTCTGGTCCAGGTTGAATTTGAATCTTATGGAAGCCGGATACCCGGATATAGCGGATTTAAAATTCCCGGACGATTTCGGTAAAATTGCAGATTATGATCCGGGTGGTTACATTGCCATGATTTATGCAGATGGCAATAACATGGGAAAGATCGTTAACGGGATTAAAGATCGAAAGGATATGGAATTCTTTTCACATAAAGTTGATGAAGCGCTCTATTATGCAACAGCAAAGGCGATTGCCCAACACCTTATGGTTGATACATTACACAAGAATAATATACTTCCTTTTGATATCCTTTTAATTGGAGGGGATGATCTGATTATGGTTGTTCCTGCCTGTTATGGTCTGAAAATAGCGATGACACTGTCACAGGAATTCAGCGACTGTACAAAAAAAGCATTTAAAAAATTCTTTCCGGAGAATAATACCGTAAACCTCTCTGTATCCACAGGGGTGAGTTTTACAAAACCAAATTACCCGATTTTCAGTCTTCTCACGATAACGGAAAATCTCCTTAAATCCGCAAAAAAAGAAAGGACACTCCGTTTGCAGGACAATAAAAATGATAAGCTTGATTGTGGTCTTGTCAATTACATGCTTATCCAGCATTCGGGTATTATGGATTGGGAAGCATGTAAAAGAAATATTTTTATAGCAGAGAATAAGGAAGAAACGTATTTCCGTACATGCAGGCCTTTCACAATAGAAGAATTAGAGAACTTACTGGTTATTGCTGAAAAACTGAAAGAAGTTTCTTTTTCTCCGGGAAAACTTCAAATACTAAGAGATGCTTCCTTTAAATCATATTATGAAGCATGTTTCCAGACCCTGTTCATCCTCACCCGGTGTAAAACAGGAAAGAAGGGAAATAAAGGAGAAAAAGAGACAGTGGAAGAATTACTCACATTCCCCTCGACAACAGGCAGGAAAGACTTTTATTCTGAAAAAGGTTCTCTTTTTTGCTTAAAGAAAAAGAATAATAAAACAATCTATAAAACAGCCATTCTTGATTTGCTTGATATTTATACTTTTGTAAACCAGCCAGGGGATAAAAACCATGAAGAACAGGCTTGAGATAAATCTGGAAATAGAGTTTACACCCCCATTTCACAGTGGGACAGGACTTCCTGCAGGATTGATCGACAGGGGTATTAAGAGAAACTACCAGGGTGTTCTCTATATCCCGGCAACTACTTTCAAAGGAGTCGTACGGAATAAGGTCGAAGAATTTATTCAGATATTCTATCATAACAGAAAAGAAAAAACATTTTACTTTTCTCCGAATGACTCGGTAAATACGAATTTTATGGTTTGTTACCTTGAAAAACCTGCACCGGTCAAAAATCTCTTTGGGTCAAATGTAAGACAGGGACTACTCCATTTTTCTCATCTGAAAATGTTTAAAGAAGATAAGGATTTTTTTATCTTACCGGAAACTCCCGGGGGATATGATCAAACACTTCAGGTACAGCACCGGACACAAACAAGAATTTACCGGACTACAAAAACAGTTGTATCCGGGGCACTATTTCAGAGTGAATATGGAATTAAAAATCTCCGGTTTTCAGGAACTATTACCGGTTTTATAAATAAAGGTCCACTCTCACCGGCAAAAGGGAATCCCCTCGTATCCAGGGAACTGTTTTTATTACTTGGTGGCTTAAGAATGACAGACAGAATTGCAGGCAATAAATCTATCGGTATGGGTGTTTTTATCTATAATAAACTGGATGTGAAAATAAATAATAAATCGATTGATATTAATACTGATGTGTTTGCGGATCATAATTTCAATATCATCGCAGTAAACCGGGAGTAATGATTGTGAAAAGATACACAGTGATTGTAAAAAATCTGGAACCTCTCTGTATCCGTTCAGACCGATCTGATGACCGTATCACCACACTGGATTATATCCCGGGAACCAGTTTTCTCGGGGCCCTGGCCGGTACATATCTGATGGAAAACGATGAGGATAATACATTTCATGATTTTTTTACACGGGACAACATTATTTTTCCCGGTTTATACCCTGTTGTGCAAACGGTAAATACAGTGAATAATGCTTTGCCGGAAATACTCCCCCTTACCGCAAAAACATGTAAACGTTTTGGAGGGTTTAGAATCACAGAACAGGAATCCCACGGAATATATGACAGCCTTTTTGATTTCTGTATTTTCAAAGAAACGGGAAATGTTGAAAATGAAAAATGACTGTCCGCATTGTGGAGAATAGATGATTCCTGTATCCGGTTTTTATTCTCTTTCCCGTGACCAGAAAACATATCTGTCATGTGAAATAGAGAAAACCCTTTCCACCCATACCGGCATCAATAGACAAACAGGAACAGTGAGTGAATCGATCTTATACAATATGGAAACAATTGAAAGGACATGTTCTTTTACAGGGAGATTGTACCTTAACGAAGATCTCTGCCCTGTTTTTCTCCCCTGGATATCAAATAGGGAAATTCATATAGGGGCAAAAAAAACTGCAGGACTGGGCAGGTGTATAGTGGAAATAGAAGAATTCCCGGCTGTATCATTTTCTGATTTTAAACACAGGCTGGAACGTTTTGACACTGAATATAAAGAATATCGAAAACGACATTTTCAGAAGCAGAACAAAACGGGTAATGAATCTTTTTATTATTCCATTGATCTTATTTCTGAAGCAATACGTATAGACCCTTTTCTTAATTATATTACCGGTTTTAAAGGATTGGAAGAAGAGGAATTAACCGGATGCAGGCTGGTATTTGAAAAAACCCGTTCTTTTGAAATACTGGGCTGGAACAGTACCCTCGGACTTCCCAGGCAGACCGAAACCGGTATTGAAAAGGGGAGTACTGTAATGTATACCTCAACCAAACCCGGGGATGAATTATTTAAAACCCTTTATACCCTGGAAAACAATGGCATTGGGATAAGAAGAACAGAAGGTTATGGACAGATAATCGTTTCCAGCAATTTTCATAATAAAGGTAATATTGGGTTGTAAATAAATAAAAGATAATGAAGGATTGATCGTTATGGATAACAAAATGAAAATCTATAAAGAAATATCATATTTTACATCAAGAAGAGAGTTCTATGAAAAAGCAAAAAAGTTTGGAGGAAATGCCAAAAGAATCAGCAAAACACAGCTGAGTAACCTTCTTAACCTGGCAGATACAACCTTTAAGGTAACGGATATCCTTAATTACATTAAAAACCAGGCTGCCAAGTCAAAAAAAAATCAAAACTGGAATAACAACGATTTTGCCTGTAAACTCATTGATCTGCTTTATGACAATGAAACCGGGTTAATTTGTACATATAAAAAAAAGATAGCCAATAATCCCGAATATAAAAATGAATTAAAAGAATGGAATATCCAGAAAATTCATTTAAGACTCTGCCGTATTTTTATAAGGCAGATGGTTGTTCATTATAATTATTTAAAACAGCCGAAAAGGGATAACAAGAATGATAACAAATAAAGAACAACTTCTTTATATTCATTATATAATTGATACCCTTCTTTATAAAGAAGCCGGGAAACTGGCTGGACAAATTAATGGAAAGATTTCTTCTTCACAGTTATCAAAGCTTCAACAATTGACAGACAGCCAATTATGGACAGGTAAAAGAGTCGATATTTCCCTGCAAATAAAAGATTATGTACAACATCAAAAAAATAAAAGAACCAAAAATGAAACAGAAAAATTTTTTTTACTCAGATTCATAGTTTTTTAGAAGACGGGAATTTTGAAGAAATTATCCGGTCCGCCTTTTTTAAAACTAAAATTGAGACCCAGGGAACGTTGAGTACTAATCAACTCAATCGGGAATTATTTCCCGAAATTATAAATCCGAATACTGATGAAGGTTGTTTTATTAAAAACCTGCTTTTTGAGGAATTTATCTTTCATTTTGTCAAGGAAATGAAAATAAAAGGAGTAAAATAAGATGGAAACCGTCAGCACCATATTAAAAAATAAACTTATGTTTAAAGGAATAATCAGTCTTACCTCTGCTCTCCATATCGGGGGGGGAACGACAGATGAGATTGAGTCAAAAGGTCCTGTTGTCCGGACTCCCACGGGAGAACCATATATACCGGGCAGTTCAATTAAAGGAGTATTCCGCAGTTTTGTTGAACAAGTTTTGGAACCAATTCCAGGTCTTACAACCTGCCAACTAAATGATACCTATCCGGATTGTTATTCAGTTGGGGAAGGTGCCAGGAAATGGAAAGAGAAAAAGAGAGAAAACTTAACTGAAACAGAGATAGCAGAAATACTTGAAAAAAATCTCTGTGATTCATGTAAAGTTTTCTGTTCGCCCTGGCGTGCTTCCAGGATTTTTTTCAAAGATTCACATATTATCGACTGGCCGGAAATAACCCAGGTAAGACATGGGGTCGTCATCGACCGGGATTCGGAGACCGGAGTTCACAGTCTTAAATATGATTTTGAAGTAATACCGGCGTACAGCACATTTGATTTCTCTCTTACTCTGGAGAATGCCTGTCCCAAAAAGCAGGGAATTGTTGCCATCGGAATAAACGAGATGCTTTCCGGTTTAATGCAATTAGGCGGGAAAACCTCAAGGGGTGCCGGAAACTTTGTACTCAAAGATTTACAAATATATTATGTAAATTTTATGGATATGGAACAGCTTAAAAATTATTTACGAGGAAATACTGTGGAAAATAAGATGACAGAGGTGGATGATGTGAAAAAATTTTTAAGTGAAAAGATAAATTCATTGTTTTAAGGAGGAATAACATCATGTTGAACCGGCTGGTGAATTCAATCCAATTTGATTTATATATAAAAACCATCGATCCACTGTTGATTATGTCGGGTATGCCCGGCATTCATGGAGTGGATAATATGCCCATCGTTACCGTGTATCCCGGGGAGGCACAGGCACTTCCAATGATTCCAGGGAGTTCACTAAAGGGAGTATTCAGAGGCCATCTGGAAAGGATAATTAATACCATAAGCGAAGGTGAACAGACCCTGGTATGTATTCCATATGAAAAAATCGATCAGGACAAAAAAACAGGGAAATTCTGGAAATGTTCACCCCAATCGGAAGCCTGGCAAATTTTCTGTGGAAATAAATTGGAATATCTTCAAAAGAAAGGTGTCTTCGGAAAGAATCCTCCGGATACGGAAACAAGGTACAGGTATTCATGTCCCGTATGCCGTCTTTTCGGTTCGACATATTTTAAGGGAAGAATTGCAATTTTAGATGCCTATCTGACGGAAGAGGGAAAAAAATCCCACATCATCCAGCGAAGAGACGGGATCGCCATCGACCGGTTCACCGGGGGAACGGCAAAAGGTGCGCTTTTCCAGTCCGAAGTTGTGGCTAATGCAGAATTTAAAACATCTGTTCACATCAGAAACTTTGAAATCTGGCAGCTGGGAATGATCTGCCAGATTATAAAAGATCTGGAAGACAAAAGAATCCGTATCGGATCAGGAACAAGCAGGGGTCTTGGACTTATCCAGGGAAAAGTAAAAAATATGACCATAAGCTTTATAAGAACACTCTCTATCCCTGAAAACGAGATATGGGGCATCGGCCGTTATTTTTCACAAACAGATGGCAGTAAAGTACAAGCTTATGGATTACATGCCGATGATTTTCTCCAATTCGATGGAGAAACACCCCTGCCCCGTGAATCTATACAGGGTATCCGCAGGGAATTGGATTTTACAGAAAAGGCTGTATTGGATAAATTAACCGATAAAGCGATTGAACCCTGTCATATTGTTATTGATAACAAAAAAATATTCCTGATTCCGGCAAGTTCATTAAAAGGGATGATACGAAGTGTGGCAGAAGCTGTTGGAAACGGCTGTTATTCCCAATTTACTGATTCCCATGGATTATGGGAAACACTCCCTCCTGAGTTCAGACCATGCTATAATATTCACAAATTATGCATCGGATGCCGCTTGTTTGGTTTTACCAGTTCAAAAAAAGACAATAGAAATATTAATTCAAAAAAGCAGGAGAAAGTTTACAAAGGTAATGTCTTTTTCTCCGATGCACGCCAACCTGCTTCTTTAAAACCCGACTTTGAAACCCATAGAATCCGTTCGATTGGTACGCCAAGACCATGGTGCAGCCGGCTTTACCTTTCCGATGAACACCATATTGCCGGGAGAAAGTTTTATTATCACCACAAGAACATAATACGCCATCCAAAAGGAATAAGATCAGAATTATGCCGGACAATAAAACCGGACTCGGTTTTTAAATTTCATGTGGATTTTACAAATGTGCATAAAAAAGATTTCCAGGTTCTCCTTTACAGTCTGGTTCTGGAAAACGGGATGTGGCATAAAATCGGATGCGGCAAGGCAGACGGATTTGGATCTATAAAAATCGAATGCGAAGAAATCATGTTTTATAATCCAGTGATGCGGTATATAACCCGGAAAGAACAGCCTGTTATTTACAAAGAAAGCGGCCTTTTATCGTTTATTGAAGAACAAAGGAAAGAATTCGTAATCCGGAATTTGGCCCCGGGGGCTTTGGAAGATTTAAGAAAAATATTAAGCAATATAATAAAACCGGGCACATTATTTGAATATGATACTTATTGGAACAAGCAAAGAAGACTGAGAAAGGATAATGAACAATATTATGAAAAAGGTAAAAAATAGCATTCAGATGATGATGATATGACTTTTACATTTTAAAGAAAAAAAACGATGTTGTGCTTGAAAAGAATCAATCAGAAAAACATAAAAACCGTACTTCCTTCATGGACACATATCCGTATCAACCTGAAATGCCTTAATGCACGCTCGGGTTCCAGAGAACCGGTAACAGCGGTATTTCAATCTATTTTTAAAAACAGCTGGATGCAAGGCAAATTCGGAAAAGAAAAGAAAATGGTCTTTCACCCATGTGCAGAACAGGAAATAAAAAAAATTATTACCGGACATATCTATTCTTTTTTTGTGGTTTTTAATGATCCGTATCCTGCAACAGGTAGAAAATTCACCGTGTGTCTTTACCAGTATCTTGAAAAGACAGCGGAAGATCTTTCCCTCCCTTATCATTTTACTCTTTACTCTTTTTCCATTTGTGAACCGAGAAACTGTGAAATAATAAAACTGGAAACAGGACTGTATAAAGATTGTAACAGCCTGGTTCTTTCATTTATAACACCCCTGAATCTGAAAAATTCACAACGAAAAGCGAAAAATTGGGAAATCACAGGGGAAAAATTAATAACCCTGTTTAAGAAAAGGATAAAATCCTTTTTTAATATTGAACTGCCGGGAAATAATGATGAATTTACTCATTTTAAATGTTCTCCTTATTACTGGAACTACACATCTTACAACCATAAAAGCAAAAGCAATAACCATACAATGTATTTAAACGGGTATACCGGGTACCTGCCAATAGACGGCATACCGGAATCTCTCATGGACATGATAGCAGCCTGTGCTGATATCAGCAATGTTCACAAGAACATATTCCTGTTTCCTTTTGTTCACCACAGGGATACACAATTAATACATTAATGCCGGATCATGATTCCTGTCAGAACACATGGTATGATCATACAAGACAATATAAAAACATGGAACTAAACAGTAAAACAGAAATAGCAGGGAACATCGTTTCAGCCATGATCATGAATTATATTTCACTTTTCAAGAAAAATTTGTCCATGGATACAGAACCTCTTATTTCAGAGCTTCAAACCTGCATACAGAAAATATCCGAAACAACCTCCCTGTCAAAGATCCTGTTCTATAAAAAAACAGCAAAGGAAATCATTTTTAAAATCATTAACCGTTCCATTTCGGTTTCCTGGTTTCATTCATATTCCAGGAAAAAAAGAAACCCCGATCCCCTGAACTGCCTTATAAATTGCGGTTGCTACCTGTTGTTTACTCATTGTCAGACAACTATCCGATCCAAAGGGCTTCATCCCGGTTTGGGTTTTCTCCACAGTAATAATACCAATACAGCCCTTGTCTGTGATCTTATGGAACCCTTCTATTTCCGTGTAACAGGGCTTATACTCAGGATGATACAGCAGGAGAAAATAACAAAGAAACTTTTCATAAAAAGTAATTCAGAATGGCAGCTTACTCCCGATGGGATGGGGAATTTTGCAAGGGCTTTTGAAGAAGAGTTATTATCAATAAAGGCAGGGGACCGGGGCAGCTTAAAAAACCTGATAGGCACACAGGTGCTTTGTGTCTATGACTGGGTAAAAACCAGGAATTCGCTAAGGATTTATACAAGGGAGAGAGTGAGGTGATTAGAAGAGAATTTATGCTGGCGTAGTTTGCGACTTAAAGCAATAATACGGCGGAAATCACGAACGTTGCGTCCGGAAGGACATCCATGCCGGTATGGTTTTATAGAAAGTTATACAGGCAGGATCATCCGCGATTCCTTCCCCTTTACAAATCCCGGAATAAGAAGTATTATTAACAAAGCAGGTATCCGGCACATGGCAAAAGACAAACCAGCTTTACAAAAACAGGACTACGACTCGCCCTGGAAACAACTTATTGAGGAACTGCTCGAATCATTCCTCGGGTTCTTCTTTCCCCGGCTGCATGCAGACATCGATTTTTCCAGGGGATATGAAATTAAAAGCAAAGAGCTATACAAACTGCTAAAGGAACAGGAAATCGGCAAACGGTATGCAGATGAGCTTATAAAAGTATACCTTAAGGATGGAACGGAGAAATGGCTTTTAGTCCATATCGAAGTGCAGAGTTATAAAGAAGAAGATTTCGCTAAACGGATGTTCATTTATTACTACCGGATTTTTGATAGATACAATCATCAGGTAGTGAGCCTTGTGGTACTGACAGATCCGGATATAACCTACAGACCAGATACCTTTCTGCAGGCAGGATGGGGATTTGAGCATAAGCTGAGTTTTCCTTTAGTAAAAATTATAGATTTTAAAGGCAAAAAAAAAGACCTGGAACAATCATCCAATCCCATGGCGACAGTGGTGTTGGCCCAGCTTAAGTGCATGGAATCCGCAGATAAAACACCTGAAGTAAGATTTGATGTAAAACTGACACTTGTACGGATGCTTTACAGGAAAGGTTATAATAAAAACCAGGTACGACAGGTATTCAATTTTATCGACTGGCTTATATCACTGCCTTTGGATCTGGAAGAAAAAATTATAGATGAAGTTATAAAGATAGAGGAGGTAAAGAAAATGACCTATATAACGAATGCTGAACGAATTGGTGAAAAGCGGGGTGAAAAGCGGGGTGAAATGCGAGGTAAAAAACTGGGTGAAAAACTGGGTGAAAAGCGAGGTATTAAAAAAATAGCAATAAAAATGCTGAAACGGGGGGATTCTGTCGAGGATGTTATGGAGGTCACCGATTTATCCAGGGAAGAGGTTCTGGCTATGAAGAAGAAAGGATGAAGTATGAAGGATGAAGAAATGAAAACAATCCGCATCATCCGCTTCCGGCAGTCTGAACATATATGGCTATGCTGAATTATCCGTAGTTTTTTCATACCCTGAATAAATC
>JAFGQK010000162.1 GCA_016935735.1 Spirochaetales bacterium
TCCAAAAATATGCTATATATTGCTTGCATTTTTCCCCATACAGGGATTTCTGCATGTAAAAATCCCCTTCCCCCCGTCACTAATACCTGAAACATCCGCTTAAAATTTTTCCAACCCGGAATCCATATGCTTATATATTTCTTAAACCGTTTTCGGCGATTTTCTGATTCTTCTTATACTATAGTAAAATCCGCATGGGCTTTCTGGAGTCAATCTACGTCCCCGTAAGTCCGCCTGAATAACATTCAAGATGCTCCATCCGTAGTTTCTACCTAATGAGGAATCTCTATAAAACTATTAAAGCTATATAGCTTTACATCAATTCTCCTATACAGGAATTTCTACAGATGAATCATCGCCTTCACTACATTTTCTTTATACCCGGAAACAATCTCAAATGCTCTGCCTGTATCTTTAAGTGAAAAGTGGTGTGTTATCATAAAATCCGGCTTTATCAATCCATTACCCACTGCCCGGACAACATGACTGGTACAATCATTCTGCCTTCTGACTTGCTGGATACATATTTCCTTTCGCCTCACGACATTGGCAGGAAATCTGTAGTAATCGAATTCAGGGATGCCGGCAATGGTAACAATCCCACCCGGTTTTACCAACAAAAAAGCCTGGTCCAGTGCTTCCTGTTTCCCGCAGCATTCAAAGACAACATCAAGCTGATACGGTTCACTCTTTATAATTGTATCAACAATATCATTCCTGTCCGGATTTCCTGCCCAATGTGCACCATGCTGTAATGCCAGATGACACCGGTAATCCAGTATATCGGTAACATAAACGATACGGGCATTTTTCATCATACAGGAAAGTATTACACTGAGTCCGATGGGACCTGCCCCAAGTATCCCGATGCTCTTTCCTTCCATGTTTCCTGTCCGCTGAACAGCATAATACCCGACGGTAAGGGGTTCACAGAGAGCTCCTGTTTCAAGACTCATATGATCCGGGAGGATAAAACAATTCTCTTCAGGCAGAACGATGTATTCGGTAAGACACCCTTCCAATTGACCGGGACAGCCGACAAATTTCAGATTCCTGCATGTATGCAGTCTGCCGGCTTTACATTGATCGCATGCAAAGCAGGAAATCGAAGGGTCGACGGCGACAGTATCCCCGGGTTTCAGCTTTGATACTTTTTTTCCCACCTGTTCCACGGTACCGGCCATTTCATGCCCTATAATCTGGGGGAATGTAATGATTTGATCCCCGATTTTTCCCTGTTTATAATAATGAATATCCGAACCACAGATTCCCACTACCCCTACTTTTATGAGAACATCCGTATCCTCTTCTATGTGTACAGGAGGAACATCGCGAATTTCTATTTTCTTTATATCACTTAACAGGACAGCTTTCATATAGATAATGTACTGACGATCATCGGATAAATCAATATATCGATTAAAGAGCTTTCTTTAATCAATCGGTTCTTCCGCTTTTGTTGCTTCCATATCCTCTATTTCCCCTATTTCTGCATCCAGTAATTCAATTATTGCATCGATGCTTTTACTGTACGCTGCTAATTTATTTTCCAATTGCTGTGTTCTGTTCATCGCCACTTCCAGGTAGAGGATTCTATTCTCGTTTTTTGCGATTGTTTCGTTTGTACTCCTTATCTGTTTGTTGTTTTCTTCTATCTTAATCTTCCTATTTGCGATAGATTCATTAAGTTTTGTGCGTCTTTCCTTTATTGTTTCGAGTTTACTCTCATTTTCATCAATCATACCCTGTAATTTCGCTTTGTAATCCTCATTGTTCGTGTTTTCCATGGTATACTGCAGTGATTTAATTAAGGTTTCCATCGAGGATACTACCTCGCTTATCCTGTATACCCATTTTGTTTCCCTGCCGATCGCTTTTGATAGCCGCTCATTATCATTTCTCAGTTTATTTACCGTATCTATAAGATCCTGGTTCTCTGCTTTTTTTTCATCGATTTCATTCTGTGTTTGTTCAATATCCACATATTCGACAACTTGTGTAAAAACCGGGAAAGCAAAGATGATAAAAAAAATGATTGACAGTATTAAAACATTTCTCTTCATAATTATCCTCTCACATTAAAGTATATTTATATAGCCAATTACAAAAATTCAATAATAGTTATAGATTTTTTGCAATTGGCTATATAATAATTATAAGAAAGATGGGGGAAAAGTCAATAAACAAAAAAAAATTATGGAGGATCCGGTTTTATCCGGATAATCGGGGGTACTTCTTCTTCTGGACAGAAGACGTATTATGATTATAATTACTATATATAATTACATTGATAGTTATATCCAGAAAACTCGGTAGAAGAGGTTTCATTTATGCAGACAGCAACCTATTACCAGATTATTGGGATAAGTCCTGAATCGGACATGCAGACACTTGAGAAAGCAATTAACGACAAGCTGCGTGAATTGCAAAAACTCATTAATATCGGGAGTAACAGGCAAAAGAGGGAAGAAACTCAACATACGATAAAAAAGATTTTTGAGATAAAAAAAATACTATTGGATCCTCAAAAACGTGCTGATTATGATAAAAAAATAAAAGAATCCATATGCAGGAAAGTGGATTTTCCCGGGGAAAAGGTTGAACTGGACGACCGGGGCAGAATAGTATCGATTCTCTCTAACGAGGGGAGAAAAATACATTACACCTATGATGAAGCCGGGAATTTACATAGTATCGAAGATACTCACTATGGAACTATACGATATGAGTTCGATAGCATCGACAGACTCATAAAAGAAACATATCCTCAGAACAGGACCATATCGCATGCCTATGATGCGGCTGGAAACAGGACGAAACTGGTCTACCCGGATGGAAAGAGTGTTGAATATACCTATGATGCGTTACATCATCTGGTTCAAATAAATACGGATAATCATAGAACAGAAATTACCTATAATAAATCCGGCACTATTCAAAGCGAACAATTGCCGAACGGAATACGCACTGAATATCATTATCAGCAAAAATCAGGGAAACTGGAAACCATACTCATTAAACATAAAAGTGGGAAAGAACTTTTCCGCTTTCATTACCGGTTTGATGCGGTGGGTAATTGCCTGGAAGCCGGGCAGGTGTCGGAAAATGGAAAGAATACGTTTGTGTACAGGTATGACAGGATATATCAGCTTATAGAAGCACGTAATTCGAATGGATTCAGGGAAAAATACACATATAATGCGTTAGGGGACAGAATCGTAAAGCATTTTTTACCGGAAACAAGCAATGGTATTTTAAATAAAATTTCCGGGTTACTATTGAAAAAAAAGACCTATACGTACGACAGGAAAATACATCATCTGGTGAAAGCGGGAACTATCACCTATACCTGCGATGATGAAGGGAATCTTATCGAGAAAAATAGCCGCGGCAGGAAAACACATTACCGCTTTTCTTCTAACAATCTGCTTACCGGAATAGATTTTCCTGACGGTTCATGGGTACGCTATTATTATGATTACCGGGGGAGAAGGGTAAAAAAGGAATTTTCATCCGGCAGAATAATGGAATACCTGTATGACGGGCAGGATCTTATCCAGGAAGCGGATAAGAACGGGACCATAACCGCGTGTTATATATATGGAAATAAAATCGACCATCCTGTTATGATGATCAGGGAAGGGAATACGTATTACTATCTTTTCGATTACCTGGGGAATGTCATTGCCCTGGCAGATGAAAACGGGGCAATCGCAGCCGAATACAACTATGATCCCTGGGGCTGCATTATCGGAGAGAACCCTGCAAAGGACAATCGTGCCTCAACGAATGTTGAGGAGGGTGACAGGAACATAGAAAACCCGTTCAGATTTACCGGCAGGGAATGGGATAAGGAAAGCGGTTTGTATTATTACCGGAAAAGGTATTATGATCCTGAAACAGGACGGTTTATAAGTAAGGATCCTTTCCCGGGTTTCCCGGGGGAGAGAGAAAGTTTGAACAGATACTGCTATGTCAATAATAACCCGGCGACACTTATCGATCCCATGGGGTTGTATCCGTATTATTCCTACGATCCTATGTATTATGTAAGACAAGAAGCGTATCAAATGTACCGCTATTTACAAAATCAATATTATTCGGCGGTGAATACGACAAAGAATTTTATATCCAATACATGGAACAGTACAGTGAATTTCATGTCCAATTCGCATGTAACGGCACTGGCCGACGGATTTGTGGATACTGCAGCGGAAATGTTTAGACAGGGCACTTTTGTACATTTACACAATTATATGACAAATTCGACACCGGGGTTGACAAATTATTTGAATTCATTAGGCAGGGCTGCAAGATGGGGAAAAGGGATGGGATGGGCAGGTAATGCATTTAATATATATGATGGTGCTTTAAATGCATGGCAGGGGAATTATATTGATGCCGCATTTGATTTTATAAAAATACCTTTAACAACTCAAGGCTCTATTGTAGGAATAGGGTTGGGAGTAAAGATAGGAGCTGCACTGGGAATTGTCGGCGGCCCCGCGGGTGTTTTATGCGGAATAACCGGAGGGTTGATTTTGGGTTATGCCGTGAATAAAGGATTGGATCTTGTGGAGAGTGGGGTGAAAGTACTGTCAGATAAATTTCAAAATTATATGACAAAAAATCCGGATGTCGGTGGTGTCCTTTTTGACCAATCCGCTACCGTTCTTACGGACCTCGAAGAAATAACCGGGGCGTACTGGGATGAGGAACTGGGCCAGCTTGTTCTGGCCGGGACAAAAAACGGGAGTGAAGTAAACAGGTATCTTCCCAGGATGGATAAGGACCACCTGGCTGTTGCATTAAGGGCGGTTTTTTCCGGGGATAATCTCGGGGTAAGCATCGATACCCCGCCCGGGTATGAACAGAGCGGGGCTTTCCCGCCGGCAGGCACCCTTATGCCGGTACGGTACCTGGGAAACACAAAAGACACGCTTTTCGGCACCATCCTCTTTGAAGCGGATAAACTATTGAAAAATCTGAGTATGGGGATCGATAATACAACAGGCAAGGTAATAACATCCCATGTAAAAGATTTTCAGAATGAACTGGATATTTCCTTTCAGTTAAAAAAGGAAAAAAAGAATGCCTGGAGCAGGATGTGGTTTGTCATAGAAGATATGAGACTTGAAATGGATGTGCGCGAAACTGCTGACCGCAACAGCCTTTATTTCGGGAAAGCTACTATGAAGGTGAAAGCGGAATACCTGTCCCAGGCCGAAAATCCGGGCTCGGACCCTGTTTCAGAGAAATTTGCCGGACATTTCACCCTGCATTATGATGATTTCGCCGGAGAGTTTCCTGTCCTTGAACGGCTTAAGGAACTGGCAAAGATAGCCGCAATCGCCAAATGGTTGAAAGAGAGCGGAAAGCCGGTTGATTTGACCTTTCTGGATGAATACGATTTTATAAAGGTACCGACACCGGATGTGACACCAGGGATTATTGCATCAAAATCAAAATCGGAGAGCTGGCAGGAAGGAACTACCGTCCGCACCCATACACAGACATATTCCCTGTACGGGGGGGTTGATTTCGACTTCACCTATTATGCAGGAAAAGATACCGGTGAAGCCATTGCATTACGTACTGCCGCGCAAAAGGGAAAACCCTGTGAGAGTTCCATGGAATGGGATATCGATGCAGAAAAGGGAAAACCGGGTAAAGCGATCGTTCTCCCTATTACCGGAAAAAAGAATAGCCATACCGACGTACACACGGATTATTCCCTTTCTATTACCGGCGAACTGACACTGGAATTAAGCCGTGTCTATAATTCCTTTCACCGCAAACCCTCACTCTTTGGTTTTGGCTGGGAATTGTATCTTCCTTATAAAATACATGTTATAAATCCGCGTAAAAAGAACAGTCCGCTCTTATTGATAAACATGGCATCACAGACGTCAGAAAAATATATGTACAATCACCTGCCGGAAAAAATCCGGGACACGGTGTTTAAAGAAGATATTTTACTGAAAGTCATGAAAAAGGATGATAAGGATTTTCTTTTATCCGCTTACATTCTATCAATCAACAATTATCAACTGAAGAATACTTTGACAATTATGGAACGAAAAAGATTGATTGACATACTTGATTCAATAGAGTACCGGCGGGCGTATTATCTGGTGGTACATGAAAAGGGTACTGCCTATTCGTATGATCCCGGAAATTTCATCCAGCCGGGTGCAGAAAACAATTTTGTCTGGAAATCGGATAAAGGTATTGTCTACACGTTTGATGCCGGGAGCAGGTTAAAATCGAAAACCGATACCTCCGGGAAGGGAATATATTATACCTATGACGACGATAATATAAAGGAACTATCCGGCCCGAACGGCAGGAAAATAACCATTACGTATGATAACAGAAACAGGGTAATAAAAGCATCGGCGCCGGATAATACCATTATTAAGTATCACTATAATCAGGAGGGGGACCTTATCAATGTATTGATTAATAACAATTCCGTTAGGGCTTATACCTGCGATTCATTACACCGGGTAACGATGTCGTTTGATAAGAAAAGGAAAGTAAAGACCAGGAGTAATTATGATCTTGCAGGAAGGGTAATAAAAAAGAAACAGGACAGAATAGCCGTGAACAGCGATATATATATCAACAGGGAATATAATGATGACTGTTTACTTATAAAGGAAGAAGATCATACGGGAAATAAAAAGATGTATGAATATGATAATGACAGGAATCTTGTTAAAAGTATTCTGATAAATGATAAGGACAGGAAGATAATGTGTGAACATGACGAAGAAGAACGGATTACGAAAATCAAAAACCAGGCAGGACATACCATTACCCTCGGCTATGACGACCGGAATAATATTTCAATAATGACCGATCCCAATGGGAATAAAAGCGAATATCAATACGATAATGGAAATAACCTTGTTCGCATAAAAGATGCGTTACAGAATATATGGCGGCAGGAATTCGATTCCCATTCAAACATGACAGCATTGACAGATCCCGCGGGTAAAACGATCAATTTTGAGTATTGCGATAATGATCTCCTGCATCGCATTACATTACCCGAAGGGGAGTATGTATACAGGTATAATAATAAGAAACAACTGGAAAAATTGATCGATCCGGAAGGGAATGCAACCGAATTCTTTTATACGGCAAATGGTGTTCTTGACAGCATAAAGAATGCCGCGGGAACAACGTATGTTCTACATGATGGTGTCATAACGGCAGTAAGAGACAGAAAAGGCCGTACTATTAAGATATAGATTTTGAAGCACATTATTGTACACAATCTTACCGGAAGCAGTTCTGTTAACGGCAAATAACAGTGTTTTTCCTGTATTACTTTACTTAACATAAAAATCCTGGTTTTCTGGCAAGATTTTTTCGCCACAGATTAACTTCAGATGAACTCGGATTTAAGAAAATATAAAAAAATTTGTGGAATCCTGTAAATCTATTGTAGATATAAAATTATATGTTGTAATTGTATCGGAAGGATTTCTTAGCAGAAAAGGCATAAAAATTCCTTTGAAAAATTATACTTTATCATACACACTGTATAAAAAAGTATACTAGATTGTAACAACGCGTTGTCACAATGTTTGGGGAGAAAATGCAGGTTTGACAACAAAAAAAAATCACATAAAGACATAATATACGACAGGAATCAGAGAATTACGGTAACCGGGGTAAGGAATGATAGGTATACATATCTATTCCTGGAATTTTTTTTTAACGAATGTTTTTGGTTAAAGTAGTGAGGGAGAGGATGGATTTTATAGGTAAAAATCCCTGTACGGTGAAAAATGCAGGCAATAGAGGGCATATTTTTGAATTATCCACGCCAATTCAGAAGTACTTTCAAACAATTGATGAATGTATGTTAACAGGAAGCGGCTGTTCCTGGTATCTTTTTGCCATCTTCTTATTATTGTTACGAGTTTCCTGACCCACCTGTTACCATACCTCTTTACAAAACCCACATACCCCGCAATCACCCATCTCAACAACTGTGCAATACTGAAGAAGTTCAAATCATCATGGAGCATTTTCAACCTTCTGTACATATAATCAGGAATGCTGACAGTAACATGCTTTCGTTTCACATCCCTATCTCCATTAATCAATTCATACCTGCTTTGTCTTTGTGCGCCAAACATATGTTCCTTTTCAATAACAGCAAAGAACTGCAATAGAATTCGATTTATTACCATGGCCATATTACGGGTCTTCTGAAATAAATCGAGTTTTTTTACATCATCAATCATTTTAATATCCATTTTAAAATGGAAAACAATCATCCTCACTTCATCTTCACTCATAGAGTCCTCCTTATCGAGATAGAAATAATTCCAAAACCGGATTTTCTCCGGATTCTTTCCGGCTTTGTTGCATTTTGCTTTCATCTTATATTAAAGAGGCAAAGTTACTTCCTGCATTGCTTTTTTATCAA
>JAFGQK010000163.1 GCA_016935735.1 Spirochaetales bacterium
TACATCCACTCTCGAGTTCACACGTTCAACTGCCGTCCGTTTGGCATACACCCTTTTCCAGGCATAACTTGATCTTGCAAGTGGCGTGAAAACTCTCCGGTTTATCCCCAGGTCAATCCGGATCGATTTCTTAACCGGGCATTTGCTGCATCCTTCACACGTTGTTCCATATGCCACGGCTGGACAGATATATTATTTAATGGAAGAAAAGGGAAACCACCGATTACACAGAAATAGATAGAAAAATCTGTGTAATCGGTGGTTTCATCTCTTTATTGTGGTCTGCTAAATCCGGGAAATCTGTAGTTTTTATAAATTCCAGGGTAAGAAAATCCTGAAAAGTACTATTCACCGGGAATTGCTGAGTGAAGACTTTTTTCTTGCTTTTTTTCTGTTTTTATACTATAGAAGAAGTTTGTGTGGTGATAAGGTTTGTAAACGATTACTTGTAAAGAAAACAGGAGGAAGGATATATAATGAAGGATCATATAAAAGAAATTACGGAAAAACTTAAAGGATGGAAGGACCCCATGACTGCCATGAGAGATAATCACAGTATAAAAATAGAGGGTTTTGGCGACCTTACCATGGACTACTACAATAAGAATAATATAAGAATTTCCCTGGAAATTCATATTGAGAAAGAACATATCCGGGCACATATAATAAACAAAGAAGAGACCGAAGGAATCACCTTTATCGTGAAATTTTCAATTGATGATATTACAGGTTTGCTGGACATCTTTGTAAAACATCAGGATACCGTCAATTTGGAGAATTTATCAGGTATTCTTGATGAAATTATAAAATCAGACCTGGCAGATAAGGTCTTTGTAGAAACCCCGGATGGATTAATAGAAGTGACAGAATAGGGATTGACTATGTCCCTTTTGACATATCAATTATGTTCCTGTACCTGGATACTATCAGGCATTACCAGTAAAATGAGAAAAACAACAAGGAAAACTGTGAATGAAAATGATATGTTCTTTTTAAAAACCGTTACTTACCTTTCTACCGCGTTATTCATCTCCTAATCTGCTATAATTGTTTTTTTCATCTTTCCTCCGGTTATTTGTTGGAATATACACTCTATATCCTGGAAAATAACAGGACTCATATAAAATTATTCAGTTTTTTTTGCTTATATCATTCCAGGGTTTATTTCCACATTTTCCTGGTTGCAGGATTTTTCGGTTTTGAACATGATGAGTGGCACATTGGAAATGGAAAGGCAGTTTTCCCAGGTATAAAGAGAAAGTTCGTATAAATTTGCACCGTCTGCTGTTTAAAAAACCGGAATAGGAATCGTGCCCATATTTTCTTCCAATCACTGGATATATTGTTTAAAAATTTGTTATATTCACTACGTTGGTTGCGCCTACAACCTGATAAACAAGCATTCCAGGTATTTATTAATTATACCGGTCTAATTAACCTGGCGGCCAATGTTCAGGTCTGTTGACATAATATACTGTTGTCATAACAGGATATTACATCAACAGAGCACGTAGCCAGTTTAGAAAAGACCAGACAGGGAGGTACCTGAAATAAAAGCCTTAAAAGTACTTGTCCCCTATATAAAAAAATATACCCACATCCTGCTTACCGGGTTTTTCTTTCTTGTTCTGCAGAACATCGGATACATGCAGATTCCCCACTATATACAGGAAATCATTGATGAGATCGCCGGACAAAACAGATACTCTTTCATCATAAACAGTGTGTTATGGGTGTGTTTTTACACTGTTTTAATGGTGATAAGTCTGTTTCTTATGAGAAAACTCATCATCGGTGTTTCCAGGAAAATCGAGTATCTACTCCGGGAGCAGCTCTACAGGACAATTGTATCGCTGGATTATGTATTCTTTTTAAAAAACGGGACCGGGGATCTTACCTCCAGGTGTACAAATGATTTGAATGATGTAAGAACCCTGCTGGGTCCGGGAATCATGTATATTCCCAATTCACTTACCCGTTTTTTCCTTTTCTTTCCGGTATTACTCTCGTTAAGTCCCCTGTTAATGCTCATTATAACAGGATTGATGGCTGCGATCATCGTCCTTATCTTTCTTCTTATGCCACGGTTACGGCCCATGTTCCGGGAGGTACAGGAAACTGTCGGACATATCAATAACAGCGTGTGGCAAGCCATATCCGGCATAACAACCCTTAAACTCCATACACTGGAACAAATCGAATATGAACGGTTTTCCGGTATCAACCAGGTGTATATAAATAAGCAATTACGAATAACAAAATTCAGGGAATTCCTCTGGCCTTTTTTTACCCTCCTTTTTTCCGTAGCGGAGTTGCTTATCCTTTTAATAGGGGGGACGGAGGTCATTCATAAGCGCTTAAGTATCGGGCAATTGCTGCAATTCAATCTTCTTATTACCTACCTGATGTTTCCTGTGCTTTCCCTGGGATGGGTGATGTCACTTATCCAGCAGGGAATAGCCGCAATGAACCGTCTCAATTACATTTTAAACCGGAAAACCAAAGAAATGTACCATAATGAAACCACAGATACTGCAGATCCCTGGTTAAGATTGAACAACCTGTCCTTCCGGTACCCGGGCAGGGAACATGATGTTTTACACGATATATCACTTTCCATAGCCTCTGGACAGATAGCAGGTCTTACCGGACAGATCGGTTCCGGGAAATCAACATTATTGCATATTATAGGCGGGCTTCTTGTACCGGAACCAGGTATGTATTTCCTTGATAATACGGATATTGCTTCCCTGCCGGCCGGTTTTATCTTTTCACATATTGCCTATGTGCCCCAGGAAACTTTTCTGTTTTCAAAAACCATTGCAGAAAATATAGGACTGAGTGAAAACAGGGAAATAGATATGGAGAAAGTGCGCTTTGCAGCAGAAATGGCCGGTTTGACAGGGGAAATCAACAGGTTTCCGGAACGATACAACCAGCTTATCGGGGAAAGAGGAATCAATATCTCCGGGGGACAAAGACAACGGGTTGCCATAGCAAGGGCATTGTATAAGGAATCCCCTGTCCTTATCCTGGATGACTCATTTTCGCATGTGGATTCCGGGATAGAAGAAATCATACTGAATAACCTGCTTTCCCTGGACTGGATAAAAATATTAATCATCTGTTCACACCGTCTGTCATCCCTTAAGAATGCGGATATGATTTATGTCCTGGATAACGGGAGTATAGCAGAAACAGGATCGCACGCAAAACTTTTAAAGAACAAAGGCATCTATGCAAGGATTGCAGCAATTCAAAAACTAATGGAAGGGGATTTCAAAAAAGGTCTTTAAAAAAATGGAGAATTCCGGCAACAACAGATTGGATATCAATTTACTGGGCAGATTATTTCCCTATTTAAAAAAATACATCCACCTTGTAATTCTCTCTTTTGTTTTTTTAATAATTGTGGATGTGAGCGGTGTGCTTAAGCCATATATAGTGAAATTCGGTATTGATAATAATATCATCAAGGGGGATGTCCAGGGACTCGTCCAGACTGTTATCTTCCTGGGATTTGTCTTATTTTCCGAATTTCTGTTTCAATTTCTTTTTACCTATTCAATCCAGTATCTTGGGCTCAAGCTGATATACAATGTCCGGATGGATTTATTCAAACATGCCACTCTCCTTTCCAATCATTACTTTGATAACACACCGGTAGGAAACAGTCTTTCGATTATAGCCAATGATGTAGAGGCAATAAGACAATTTATATCCGAAGGTATTGTCACTATTATGGGTGATCTTTTAAAAATAATCTTTATTATGGGAGCAATGGTGCTTGTTAATTATAAGCTTGCCCTTATTGCTTTTTTAACCATCCCATTTTTTATCCTGGCAACAATTTATTTCAGACAGAGTGTCCATACCTGGTACAGGGAGGTGCGGAAAGCGAATGCAGAAATAAATACATCCCTGGTAGAAACCATCACCGGGGTCCGGGAAATCAACATATTCCAGGCAAATAAAAAATGTATTTCCCTGTTCAAAGAGTACAATACACACTACCTTTTATCGTTTTTAAAGGTGATTCATTCTTATGCCGTCTATTTTCCATTGATAGAAATAATTTCAACAGGAGGAATGGTTATTATTTTAATTTTCAGCCATTTCTTCCTGGGCATAACTGTACAGATCGGCGAGGTTTTTGCTTTTTTCGCCTATATCCAGATGTTTTTCAGACCATTAAGAGAGATTTCCGAGAAATTCAATATTTTCCAGTCTGCCATGGCAGCATCAGAACGTATTTTCAGGCTTAAGGATCAGAAGATTGAAATTAAAACCGGTAATTCCCCGGTAAAATTGTCGGAACCTGTAAAAGGAGATATAGAATTCGATCATGTTGACTTTTCTTATCGATCCGGTACACCCGTACTCAAGGATATTTCTTTCCGGATAAAGAGTGGAGAAAAATTAGCAATTGTCGGGTATACGGGAAGCGGGAAGACAACCATTATCAACCTGCTTAACCGCCTGTATGATGTGGACAGGGGGGAGATTCGTATTGATGGGACAGATATAAAGTTGTATGATCTTTATGACCTGCGCAGTCAGATTGCAACAGTGCCGCAAAGTCTTTTCCTGTTTACCGGGACCATAGCAGATAATATTTCCTTATATAATCCTGATCTGAACCTGAGTGACATTAAGGCTGCTGCAAGGGCTGTGGGTGCAGATAGCTTTATAGAAAAGCTGCCGGATAAATACGGGCAGGAAATTCTTGAGGAAGGCAGGCTTTTATCTGTAGGACAGAAGCAGCTTTTAGGTTGTGCAAGAGCTTTTATAAAAAAGCCTTCAATAATAATACTGGATGAAGCGACATCCAGTATAGATGCCGAAACGGAAAAATTACTCGATACCGCTGTTCAGAGGCTTCTGTCCGGTAGAACCGCGATTATTATTGCACATCGCCTTACAACCGTTAAGTCTGTGGACAGGATTCTGGTTATCCACAGGGGATGTCTTGTAGAAGAGGGGACCCATACTTCCCTGCTGAAACTGAATGGAATTTATAAAAAATTATATAATCTCCAGGTTTTTTCAATGACCTGAATAAGAAATCCTTAAGCTGGATTATCCGCCTTTTTCCTTAGCTTGACTACCATATCCTTTATTACAAATGGAGAATAAAAAACAAGCATGACGATAATTCCAATACCTTCTACAGAAAGAATATACCATGGCCATGGTCCAAGAAAATCGTAAATTGTCGGATTAACAGGTTTTTCACAAAGGAACATATAATTTCCATTTGTAGCCAGATTTACTAAAGCCATAATCCCCATATAGATATTTGTTATAATAAACACTTTAAAAAGTGATTTCCACGTTGGTCTGAACCCGACGACAAATGTCATGTATACACAGGCGATAATAATCAATCCGTGAGATAAAAAATACTGAAAAAAGATATAATGCGGAAAACCATAAAGAAGATCCGGGGTAAGGAGGGCCTGGACAGCACCGCCAAATCCCCAGAAATAGATAAGTTCGTACAGGGCGTAATTTTTTTTCAAGAGCATTACCGGTCCGAGAATGATCCCTACACCACAGAGATGAAGGGGAAGGTGTTCTCCCCAGGAGAAATCACCGATCCATACATGCCAGATACTTCTCGTCGCTTCCTGCACCAGAAGCAGCACGGATAGAATAATGCAGAATATGAGTCTTGTCCGGTCATTTTTCGTATTCTTTAACCATAGAACAATTGCTATACAGGAAAAGAGGATGATAAAAAGTGCCGTAAAATGCGAAAATGAAAAGATATGAAACATACCTTTCATGTATTCCGGACCAAGAAAGTCAGGCATAAATAGTATCTCCCGAAAAAAAATTAAATTTCTTTACAGTTAGATTTCGTATAATAAAAATATGATACGTCTTTTTTAAGCGGATGTCAATATAATAATAAAAAAAGCATGAATTTTAGTTTTTACATACTTTATTAAAAAAAAGAACAAATAGAAGCAATTTTTCTTATTTTTTACACGGTTCAATTGCCTGTATTTTATTGGATAATCTGTTTTTATACAGTAAAACTTTTTCCAGGCTGATATCCAGGGTTTTTGCAATGATATTTTCGCTGTAACCTGCGTCAATAAGCTGAAAAACCTGATGCTCTTTAAGATTAAAAATCGCAAAGTGATCATCATATGTATCAGATGCATTTGCCAGTACATTCTGGAGAAGACAGTTTAAGAGTATCTGATTTACATATCGTTTACCGGAAAGGATAGTTTCAATTGCATCATGAAGTTTACTTAATTCCTCTTTAATAAGAAAACCGTCTGCGCCGGCATTACAGAGTGCATGAATATGTTTTAATGCATTATCCTCTGCAATAACAAGGATAAAGAGTTCAGGAAATCGCTGCTTTAAATTTTTGATAATAGTGATGTTTGACAGATCTTTATTATCGCAGCTTATGATAATAAAATCAGCAAGATTATTTAATAAAAATGCTTCCAGATTTTTATGAAAATCTTTATATTCAATCACGTTATAATGATCATATTCAAGAAGTTTTTGTTTAAGAATCTCATTGAGTTTTTGTAATCGTGTGATAATGACAAATGTTACAACGTCGTCTTTCTTTTTCATTACCATTTTACCTTTATTCCTTTTTTTGCAACTATATCATACAAGCCATATGCAAACAATCAGCTTTTCCCCTAACTTTCTATAAGGAAAGAACTTACACAAATATAATATATAATATGAAACATCATTGTATGGAAGAAAAGTCTGAATTCAGGGAATTCATCATAGAGATGCCGCTTTTAAGGAGTACAGAATTCTGTAATAAGTCCCACGTAATATTGACTGATAAACAGGGCATCAATAATATCGATTACCCCATTGCAATCCACATCTGCTGCTGACGGATTAAACCCCTGTGGATCAAGACCTGCGTAGTATTGTGCCACCAGTAAAGCATCAAATATATCGATATTCCCATTATTATTTACATCTCCGGTAAGTATAACCGGGGTCCCTTCCGGGGTGATATCTGGTGTAGAACTCGGGGTTGGTATAGCAGTAGGATCAAGAGTTGGAGAGATTGTAGTCTCTGGCGTTGATTCTTGTGTTGGAGATGGAGTGGGTGAAGGTTCAGGGTAGTCAGGGCTATATCCCCATACTCTGTTCCCTTTTACAAACATACTGATTCTTTTATAAAAGTTATAATCGTTACACAGAGGATCAAAGGAATAATCGTTTGACTGGTCATAGTTCGTATAATCAAGCTTATACATCCGGAGGTGAAATTCAAAAGAATCAGTATCCTGAAGGATCCCTGCATCCTGGTTAAACCCTATGTTGATATATCCATCCTCCGAAGAAGGCAGGATATTTGATTTCTGGATTGATGCATCATCAATGATAACTTCCTCTTCCGAAGTCCCTTCTTTTGTATAATAATATCTTATGGTGATATCCGAAAGGTAGATATGTTTCGTATCCCTGCTTGAAATACGGATACACATCTTGATATTCGATGTAATACTCTGCGATTCTTCACATTTATACTTTAAAAGGATATCCGTGACCGGTATTGGTGTCGGCAATGGAGGGTCCTCCGGGATCGGAATATCTACCGGTAATGTTCCATTGATAGAAAGGAGTGCATTATAAACATTGAGCCTGCCCCCGCTTTTTATTTTACCTTCCAGGAGGGGCAATGGGTCAACATTATTGATAAGTGCCGAGATAATTTCTTCGGATGAAAGGTCCGGATATACTGATTTAATAAGTGCAACAGCCCCGGTAACATGGGGGGCTGCCATGGATGTTCCTGACCTGGTCTGGTATCTGTTCTGGCCAATGGTGGAGATAATCGAAGAACCGGGCGCAGCGATATCCACATGAAGCATGCCATAATTTGAAAAAAGAGAGAGGTTTTCATCAATTTCAGAATCATCGGTACTGGCAACAGTGATAATATTTTCCAGATCAAAACATGCAGGGAAAAAGGGGAACTCATCGATATCTTTCCCTTCAAGACCACTGCTCCCGTTCCCTGCAGCGGCAACAAAAATGATTTTTTTTGTGTCCCATGCAAATTGAATCGCCTCTTTTAAGGATTTACTTTCACTCGTTTCACCCCATATCCAGGTTTTTTCCCACCCCCAACTCATATTTATTATATCGGCACCTTCTGCAACAGCATGCCTGATTGCAGCAACCGCAACAGAAACATCTCCTTCTTCGTCATGATTAAGAATCTTAAGGGGCATTATTTTTATTTTCCATCCAATTCCGGCAATTCCCTGACTATTATTTCCCCGTGATGCAATGATTCCGGAAACATGAGTTCCATGATAGCTGTCATAAGCATCATCATAAGGATCATCATCCCCATTACAAAAATCATATCCCGGTACCAGATTCTGAAAAAGATCCGGGTGTGTGGAATCAATCCCGGTATCAAGTACAGCAACGATAACTTCCTCACTCCCCCTGGTATGTTCCCATACCTGTTCCATACCGATTCTCTTCATTTGCCATTGATTTTCATACAACATATCTGTTGGAATATAGGTAGCTTTGATTTTATAATCAGGTTCAGCATATTCAATAAGGGGATTACTGTTCAACATTTTTAATAGTATACCCATTTCAGTTTTGGACAATTGTTTATAATGGAAAAGAACAAGATCTTTTAATTTATTTATAGGGGTCATATCAACGGGATTAAGTCTCTGTTTCAATTTATCGATGGTCTGGTTGTCCACGATTTGTGAGATAAGAAAAGGTTGATATATTGATGAATCATCCGGATCAGAAAGGTATTTTTGCAGATATTGTGATAAAGATGATGAATGAAATTGCACAATAATTCGTGTGCCGCCCGTTGTATCCTCATTGGCGTAAACAGGAATGAAAAATAGCCATAGAAACAGCACGATCCATCTGTTTATTGAGTTTTTCATCAAATTCTCCTTTTTCATCACTACTGAATTTTTTATTTTTTTTCTATAATAAACGGAAATTTACCGGCAGTATATAGGAGAAATATCTGATTTTTTTATAGGGGTTCTTCCCATATCATATTTATCAGGACATCTATACGAAATCAGGTAAGCTTATAACTGTTAGATTATATAAAATTTTTATAGGATTTGATACATAAAAAATCCGTTTTTTTCTATCAATCTTCTCCATTTTTAATCGGAATTGTAAAGGATTGCTTTCCGGAAGCATATTTTACCTCAAAGGTAAAGGCGAAGGTATCATCTTTCGGAAAGGTAAATCCCTTTTTAAAAATAATAAATATTTGTATATCCGGTTCAATCTTTTCTATCTGATATTCCATATTCTGTCCATGTAATCGAGGGTTGATAATCTCTATGAGTGTATCTAAATGATTTCTTACTGTAATGATCCAGGTTGTATCCGGCTGCAAATGTTCACGATAAAGAATTATCTCCTGCGGATACACCTCGATATCAGGGAC
Organism: Spirochaetales bacterium; assembly: GCA_016935735.1. GTDB lineage: Bacteria > Spirochaetota > Spirochaetia > SZUA-6 > JAFGRV01 > JAFGRV01. Next base: position 9,461 of record JAFGQK010000163.1, read on the forward strand.
CCCATAGTAATGGTATTTGATTTCTATCTTTTCCTTCCCCTCTATATTCGTTTCAATAGTAAGTATCTCCATTGCCTGTTCCATTTTAAACGGCGGGCCCACGGTTACTACTATTTCGTATTCTTCCCCCTGTGTAATCGTATTAACGTTGACAGTACAGTTTTCACCGGATGGATATGCTTTTAATATTTTCAAAGGTGTACTTACATGATTTTTGATATTTACACTTCCTGTTAATGGGAGGCTGTCTTTCCTGACCTGACCAAGCCAGATATCCCGGGGGGTTATCTTCAATATAACCCGGATTTTTCCTTCCAGTGTGAGATTGATTGGTTCTGATTCGGGTATGTTCGTGCTTACTTTAATCGTTTTAGTAACCTCGCCCTCGTATCCATACGAATTAAATACAACCGGAATTTCACCTGTTTTTCCCGGGGCAACCGTCTTCGTATATTCTCCCGGTACCGTACACCCACAGGTACCTTTTACCTCGGTTATTTCCAGGGTGTCTGTACCCGGGTTCATGAAAGTAAACGAACAAGAGACCCTGTCTCCTTCGATTACTTCCCCGAATTTATAGATACGTGACGCGAATTTGATACCAGGCATTTTCTCCTGAATACATCCGATAAGAAAAGACATCATGGCCAGGGTAATTATGATCCAGAATGAGATCCTCTTTGTCATTTTATACACCTCGCATAGTATATTTTTTACAGGGCTATTAAAATCGAAACTACTTTTCTTTCTATTATATAAATAACAAAAAAGACCCCTATTAATCAAGTAAAGTGGCAGGAATTCTCACTATGAAATTACTGATATCAGAGATTACCCGTATTAAGCATATATTAAACTAATTTTACAGATTATCTTAAAATGTGATAAATTCAGACCTCGTGCAACGGTAAAAAACACTAAGAACATAGCTCCACAAATTATTTAATGGAAGAAAAGGGAAACCACCGATTACACAGAAATAGATAGAAAAATCTGCGAAATCGGTATAATCGGTGGTTTCATCTCTTTATTGTGGAAAATCGAAATTCCTGGACAATAAATTAAACTTTTAAAAACAAAAATATTCAGGGGGATGCCGCTATTGACGGAATCCCCCTTGTTTTCCTGTTCAACAATCCGGAAATTATTGGCGTTCCAGAGCGCCCATATCAACAGTACTGTTGACAACCCTCGGTGAACCGGCAAGGTCAACAGGTAAAGACTCTGTACTATTACCGTCATCATCGAGATCGTGGGTATCTATAGGAAGATATGTGTTGTTGCCGGCATCTATCGCGGGTGAACCGGCAGAGAGAATAAGGGATCCGTAGTTGTTGTCACTAAAAGTTGTCCAGTCGCCATCCCCCGGGTCAGGGTCCAGAGTAAATTGGGGATCCTCATCCTTGTTCCCCCCGAGATCCGTACCAAAATTTTCATCCCATGAACCGCTGCCGCCTGAACCCTCGATTATACTCGAGGAGAAAACCGGTTCACCATAGATATTTGGATACGAATCACCGGAAGTATTTCCCCAGATGATGCTGCTGGCGACAATTACGGGGACACTTCCACCGTTATAGAGCCCGCCGTGATAGGTTGAATGATTCGCCGTGATTGTCGTATTTATTATAGCAAGTTCCGACAATTCGTCAAACGGCAGGAAGCATATCGCCCCACGCTGGTATGCAGTGTTTCCGGTAAACTCGCAGTTGATGAAAAAGGCAGTTACCGAACCCCCTTCGACTGAAACGACAGCAGCCGCCCCTCCATTGTCGCCGGGGTTATTATTGCCGCGGAATACACAGTTTATGAACTCGGCGGTACTGTTGAACACGGTTGCCCCGAGACCTGAGTTTTCGATGAACTCTGAATTGATGATGGTTGCAAGAATGTCACCGCCATCCGAAGACAAATAGATACCGGCAGTCTCTGTAGCGATGCCGGCACCGTTTCTACGGCATGTAATGTCTTCGATAGTGCAGGTCACAATACCGCCAGTATGTGAATAGATCGTTATCGCGTTATCCGCATTCATCTCAAAAAACCCTGTTGTTACGGTTATGTTTACAATTCCTCCTCCTGCCCCGCCTGCGGAAATAATGATAGTTATACTGCCGTTACCGGTGGCGGTTATGTTCTCGATCACCGGTCCGGCCGTTGTTCCTGTTTCCTCTGCGGCTATCCTCATGCATGCAGCGTCATTGCCCTTAAAGACAAGATTACTGAATGTGGGACTTAACTGGGGGCTATCGACATCGGTCTCTACCGAGATTCCGTCGTACATGGAAGCAGTAATCACAAGACCATCGATAACCGTATCATGTCCGATTTCATCGTCAAAAAAGCAAATCAGGTTATTACTGTTTGTTCCTGCAATATCGGAATAATCGAGTGTTATACCATCGGCATCGATTGTATCGTTGTCATCAATATCACCACTGAGTACGGTCAGGTTTGTAGTGGAATTCCTTGGTCCGCCACCTGTGGGGTACCCGCCGTATAACTTGACTTCAGGGTAAATGATAAATCTAAAGTCCTCAGGTACATCACCCCACGGTAAAAGTGGTTCCTCTCCATCATAGTCCGTGGGTTTATACACTCCTTCCGCGATCCTTATCTCCGGTGCAGAATCATCCTCTTCGTAAAGATGGCGTGCATAGGTTATTGCATCCTGCAGATACCGGAATGCGGTCTCCCATGACTCCCCGTCTCCCCCCTCGGATGAAGCCGCATCAACATAAATAACGGTAACAGACGAACCACCATTATCGGGACCTTTACAGGATGTCATTACAATGAAAATAATAAGTAAAAAAATAATATACTGATACTTCATTTTATTCTATTGATCCTCCTTTTCAAAAAAATATATTAAAATTTTTGTTTTTTAGCTAAAATAAGCAATGAAAATAATTATACTTAATACTTTATAGTATACCACGATATTTTTATTTGTCAATTTTAAAATGTCTGTTTTATCTGTCTATAGTTTCAAAGTGATTGATGTCACCATTCCGGGTGTCCCAACCCTATCTTTCTATCTATTGTACCTTATCAATTACTATCATGGGGCTGTTATTGCAGGGAGGAGAATCAGAGATTAAAAAAAGTAGAATGAATGTGTTGTCCTTTTCTTTTATATATAATAATTTGTAGAATACCTTAATGCACATATAATTGTAGAAAAGGTGGATAACAATGTATTGGAATAAAAATATCGAAACAATGCCCTGTAATGAATTGAAAAGACTTCAACTTAAACGGCTTAAGAAAACTATCGCATACGCATTAAAATCAGAATATTACAGAAATGTATTGAAAAATATACATATAGAAAAGATTTCATCCTTAAGTAGAATAAGTGAGATACCTTATACATCAAAAACGGATTTAAGGGAACATTTTCCATATGGTTTCCTCTGTGTTCCGCAGGAAGAAATAATCCGGCTTCATTCATCGTCCGGGACAACAGGAACACCCACCGTGGTATTTCATACAAAAGAGGATATTGAAGCCTGGCAAAATATAATGGCCAGGTGTATTGTTATGACCGGTGCACGGAGGTCCGATATATTTCAGAATATGATGGGGTATGGATTGTTTACCGGGGGACTCGGTTTTCACTATGGAGCAGAAAAGGTGGGAATGCTTACGATTCCAATTGGCCCCGGGAACAGTAAAAGACAGATATGGTTTATGCAGCAATTCAAGACATCGGTTATTCATATTCTCCCGAGCTATGCATTAAGGCTTCATGAAGTGATGGAGGAAATGGGCATTGATCCGGCCAGGGATCTCTCTTTAAGGATTGCATTTATCGGAGCAGAACCGCACACTGAAGAAATCCGGCAGAAGATTGAAAAACTCCTGGATATAAAGGTGTATAATTCCTATGGTCTTTCTGAAATGTGCGGTCCCGGTGTTGCATTTGAATGTACATATCAGAACGGCCTTCATCTCTGGGAGGATGAGTTTTACATTGAAATCATCGATCCCACTACCGGGAAGGTTCTCCCGGAAGGTGAAGAAGGAGAACTGGTTCTTACCACTTTAAACCGTAAAGCCATGCCGCTTCTCCGGTACAGGACCGGGGATCTTACACGAATCATCCCGGGTGCATGTCAATGTAAAAGAACCCACAGAAGAATCGACCGCATTAAAGGGAGAAGTGATGATATGCTTATTATTAATGGGGTGAATATTTTCCCAATGCAGATAGAAAAGACCATTATGAGTATCCCTTGTGTGGGAAAGAATTATGTTATCGAAATTCATAAAAAGAACTTTATGGATAAACTTGTTATTAAAGCAGAAATGGCTAAAGAGCATTTTCCCGGGAACCAGGCTGAGTTGAAACACTTTGAACAGAAGATAACAGGAGAACTTAAAACCGAGCTTCTGGTGACCCCGGATGTTATACTTGTTGAACCAGGCAGTCTTCCTGTTTATGAAGGGAAGGCAAAACGTGTTATTGATTTGCGTGATGAAAAGTGTTCAATATAAGTTGAACCCCAATTATGGTTTTTAATAAGGTGGAATACAACCTTAAATATGTACTATTATTTAGTTATTAATACGGATAAATGAGTTGCTTTTCTTGAAAATAATGTGTAAACTACTTTGTGTGACAGGGTTTATTACCTGCTTAATAGATCGATTTTGTAGAAGGAGGGACATGTGGTTGCCAATCATTATCCCATTTCAACAAAAGAACAGGAACTTAACTCTCTCCTTAAGGAATGGGGAAAAAAACGAACGAAAAGAAATCGCATATTACTAAACAAAAAGATAGCAGAATTCAGGTCTCTTCCTGTCTATTCACCTCATAACAGGGAATCGTTTTACACATATGTGAGAAAATGCGGGATTAAAACCTTATTTGATAATACCCTGAAACCAGCAAAGAAAAAACAATTACTATTACAGAGTAAAATCCAGAAAAAAGCATATGATATTTATGTACTCCGGGTAAAAGATGCGATTCCGGGGAATCCGTTTACGGACTGGCTGTTGGCGGAAAAAGCGGTAAAAAAAGAAATAAAGAAAAAACAAAATGTATGGAAAAAATCTGATAAAGCTCTTTAAAGCTATAAATCTTTTAACCCAGCCGCCCGGGGTAACTATTACCCAGCTCCAGGATCAGCTTAATACAAGCAGGAGATCTGTTTACAGGCTTCTTGACACGCTTAAGGAATTGCATTTTCCCCTTTATGAAGAAAAAGATGAGTCATCAACAGGGAAGAAATGGCAGTTGGATGAACAGTACCTTACAAAACTCCCCGATATGAGCCTTCCTGATCTAAGGCTGACAAAAGAGGAAATTATTCTCCTTTTCTTTCTTTTTGGCAGGGGGACCGTGTTTAAAAAAACAAAGCTGGAAAAATACCTGTTTTCACTAAAAAGCAAACTGGATGTGTTTCTGCCTGATAATCTTAAATCGGAACAAGCGATTGCAAAACTCGACGATATCTTTATTCCTTACAGCCCTGATTTAAAGGATTATTCAGGCAAAGAGGATATTCTGGATGATCTTATGGATTCAATTGTACAGTATAAACGATGCATTGTCACGTATTACTCTCTTGCAGTAAATCAGGATAAATATTTCCAGATTGATCCTCTTAAATTATTTGAACACGAAAGCGGATTATATGTATTTGTCAGGGTTGTGAAATATTCATCTATCAGTATTTTATCTGTTGAACGGATTAAAAAATTTACTGTTCTGGAAAGCCGCTTTGAATACCCGGCTGGTTTTAAGCCAGAAGAAATCCTTGAGTCAGCTTCTTTCCTCTCCTTCGGGGATCCCGTTACGGCCCGCATATGGTTTTCTAAAGACCAGGCACAGTATATAAAAGACAGGCAATGGGACCCTTCCCGGGAAATTGAAGATCAGCCCGATGGATCGATTATTCTTTCCATTAATGCTTCCGGTGTATTTGATGTCAAGAAATGGATTCTCTCATTCGGATCTTCTGCCAGGATTTTAGAACCTGCAAATTTCGCCAGGGAAATAAATGAAGAAATAATAAAGATGCTGAAAAATTATACAATATAAAAGAATCAATCTTCTTTCTGCAAAAGAATCAATCTTCTTTCTGGGAGTTCCACATAAATATTGCCATAATAATTAATACAAAAAAACCCAGGAGCATAAACACCCCACTCGGAATAGCAGCAAGTATTATCACCTATCTATCATCCTTTACTAAATTGAATATAAGCATCATTTTAAACTCTATTTTTAAAATCGGGCAAAAATGTTGCTGAAATGTGGAAAAATTATGGCATTTTTATGGATTTAAAATTATATCAACAAAAAATAAGATTCATATCGATAATCCAATGATATTAATCCTGAAATTATGGAAATTGGTTCCTTTTTCCTGCACTTGACGTGTATATCAAATCAGGCATATACTCCTTCCAAGAGGATATCATCATGAATAATATAATAAATCAATTGCGTCTTTATGGGATTATTCCCATTATCACTATTAATAATCCGGATGTTGTGAAACCTGTTGCAGAAGCCCTTCTTAAAGCCCGTCTTCCTGTACTGGAAATTACTTTCAGAACCGATGCGGCCGGAGAAGCAATCCGGATTGTTTCAAAAGAATTCCCGGAAATTCTTATTGGTGCAGGGACAGTTCTTACGATAGAGACCGCTCAAAAAGCCGTTTTTGCAGGTGCAAAATTTATTTTAGCACCTGGATTCAATCCTAAAGTTGTCGATTATTGCATTCAACATGATATTGCCATATTACCCGGTATCAATTCACCGACTCAAATTGAATTTGCCCTGGAAAAAGGACTTGAAGTTCTTAAATTTTTTCCTTCTGAGGCATCCGGGGGCATTGAACTTATAAAAGCTATGGCTGCGCCGTTTCCAAAGGTCAGGTTTATTGCAACAGGGGGAATAAAGAGCAGTAATCTTGCATCATATATGTCATGCACGCGAATTCTGGCCTGCGCCGGGAGTTGGATTGCATCTGGCAGTGATATAGCAGCAGGCAGATTTGACCAGATAGCCGAAAATGCTGTGAAATCAATACAAATTATGCATGGATTCAGGATAAAATCCGTAGAAATTCCAGGCATTGAAGAAGAGGAATTTGCTGTTATTAATCGTCTTTTTTCCGGGCTTCTTCATCAATCTCCAGTAAAAACAGAACAGGGAGTTCAAATCGCAGACATGCTCGCGTTCACCCGCAAGAAGAACCCTAATTCAATGGGAATAATCTGTCTGGAAACGATTGATATTGAGCGTGCAATGTTTTATATCCAGAGCCAGGGATATAAAGTTGAAAAAAATGAAGCAACCCAGGAACTCATGTTGTCCCAGAATATCGGAAATTATAGAATAAAAATAACCAGGAAGTTTCCATGAGCTCCGTCCCCTTGCTAAAGTAAACGATATCCAATACCAGGTACCATTAATAATATAACCTCATCAGGTGGATTAATTACATCATATAATCCTTTTCTTATAAAGTTTATTCCATTAAATTCGAAATCTTCCGGATATTCAACAATATTTGCTTTTACAGGATTCTCCATAATATAGATAAAAGTTGCTATATATTGCCTGAAATCATTAATTATTTTACTTTTAAACCGGTCATAAAATACATGTCCAATATAATTAAAAGTCTTATTGTATTTCATAGCAAATACACTGAGAATCCACTGCATAATCCTGGATAAATTTTCACTCTTTAAAGGTTCAAGAATAAAATGGACATGTGTACCCATAATACAGAAGTTTTGAATAACAAATTTATACTTTTTTCGCGCCCTTTTTACTACATCAAGGAACATGGACTTTAGTTCTCTTGATCCGAAAATCATCTCATTCCGGTTTGCCCGTGCAATGATATGATATTTTGCACCATGTTTTAGTTGTCTGTTCTTTCTCATAGTAATATATAAAGGCGAAAAAGTCGTGACGCATGCATTTTTTATAATTTTTTTTTCTAAATTTAAATTTTTTTTACTCTGAAGCTATATTTATATACATCTGATATATGACATCTGATATATGACACCTCCGTCCCCTGCACGCTGCATGCACATTCCTGCACCTCCGTCCCCATTCCTGCATCATCCTGCACGTCGCCGCGTCTCGTTCCTGCACCTTGCAACCTCCTGGCATGCACCTCCGTCCCTTGATACCCTCTGATACTCCTGCAGTCCTCCTGCATGCACCTCCGTCCCCGTGTCCTGCACGTCCGTCCTGCAGTCCTCCGTCCCCATTCCTGCACGTCCGTCCTGCAGTCCTCCGTCCCCTGCATGCACCTGCACGTCCGTCCTGCAGTCCTCCGTCCCCTCACCCCTCACATTCCCCCCATGCACCTCCATCCCCGTCCTGCAGTCCTGCATCCCCTTGACAGGATTAACCGGTAAGTATTTGACGAATCTTTATACTCATCTCCTGGATTGAAAAAGGTTTTATTAATAATCCACGTATTCCGAGTTTATCACAATCATCGGGATTAATTTTATTCATATAGCCTGTGGTAAGAATAATCGGTATCCTGCTGTTCATTTTTTTTATTTCCCCTGCCAGTTGTATACCTGTCATTTTCGGCATTGTTAAATCTGTAATAACAAGATCAAATCCCCCGGGGTCATTCTTTATTGTCTGTAATGCTTTTATACAGTCTGTTTCTTTTGTTGCTTTATAACCGAGGGATTCAAGCATTCGCCCTCCAGCAGATGCAACAAGCTCATCATCATCAACCAGGAGAACGCGTTCATGTTTCTGGGAATAAAGTATTTCATTTTCAATACGTTGTTCAATTTCTCCTTCTACTTGTGGAAGATAAAGTGTGCAGGTAGTACCCTTTCCTTTTACGCTTTCCACTTTGATTGCACCATTATAACTTGAAATAATCCCATGAACAATAGCAAGACCAAGACCTGTACCCCCATCCTGCTTTCTCGTGGTAAAAAAAGGCTCAAAAATATGTTCCAGGGTTTCACTGTCCATTCCATGACCTGTATCTTTTATAGTAATCTCAATGTATTTCCCTTTCTCAAGCACAAAATGTCCGACGTTTGTTTTTTCATGGATTTCTGTTTTTTTTACAAATAATTCAATAATCCCCATCTTATCTTTCATTGCATGTGCAGCATTTGCACAGAGATTTATAATTACCTGGTGTATCTGGGAAGGCGCAGCACTGATAAGCCCGCAGTCAGGCTCCAGATGCTTTTTAATTTCTATAGAAGAAGGAAGTGTTGCCCTTATAAGTTTTAACGACTCACTGATGATTGTATAGATTTCGACAATGCACTGTTTCTGTTCCACTCTTCTTGAGAACCTTAGAATCTCCTGTACCAGATCCTTTGCCTGGTTGGCAGCAAGGAGTATCTGCTTTAATTCTTCATATCCTTTATCACTTTTTGTCATAGTAAGAAGCACAAGATCCGCTAACCCCAGAATCGGAGTAAGAATATTATTAAAATCGTGTGCAATCCCTCCAGCCAGTGCACCAATTGTCTCCAGCTTCTGTACCTGTCTGAGTTGTTCTTCCAGTCTTCTGCTTTCTTCCTCTGCTTTCTTTCTATCGGTAAGATTTCTGAATATCCCGCGCGTGCCAAGAAAATCTCCGGTCTGATTATACACTGCTACAACAATCATTTCACCGAATAATTTTTTCCTGTCTTTTGTAATGAGTGTTGCATCAATCCGGATATCCCCTTTTTTTATAAGCTTTTCCAGAGAAGGTTTGAATGCCTTAAAGGTTTCATTGCTGAATACCTCGGATATATGCTTTTTTAAAAATTGTTTCTGTGTATAACCAAGCGCTTTTGCCATTGATTCATTAACATACGTGAAATAACCATGTTCATTGGTAATATGCATAAAATCACTTGCAGTTTCCATAAATGTACGAAACTTTTCTTCGGATTGACGCAGCTCTTCTTCTACATGCATCCGCTCTTTTATTTCTATTTGTAATTCTTCATTTGTCACTTCCAGTTCCAGGGTTCTGTGTCTTACCCGTTTATCCAGCTCATCATTTATCTGTTTAAGAATTTTTTCCATTTCCTTATGCTCGGAAATATCCGATTTTAATATGAGAAAGTTCACTACAACACAATTCTGGTCAATAATGGGTTTTAAATGTACAGATTCCCAGTAATAATCACCATTCTTTGTTATACTTAAAAGCTCCCCCTGCCATTCCTCTGTTTTTTTAATCGATTCGATAAATTCACTATATACATTACTGATTTTTTCATGACCCATTACAGAGATGTGCCGTGAAATTATTTCTTCTGAAGAAAATCCTGATTTTTGAAAAAAATGAGGGTTGGCATATTCAATAACACCTTCTGCATCAGTAATAATTATTGATATGGGACTCTGGTTTACCGCTTCATAAAGTTTGCGAATTAGATTCTCGGCCTTTTTCCTTTCCGTGACATTATGAATAATTCCGATTGTTCCGAGAAATACATGATTATTTCCCATTTCCATATAATAACCCTGGGCACTTACTTCACCGAATGCAATCACCGATCCGAATATTATTGAAGGATGATCAGAATCACCATCCCAGTTCTTTGGAATCAACCGGACTTCAAGATCATTTGTCTTTCTTTTCCCGCTTCTTCTCTCGTCAAAACATTTTATTGAATCCGGTTTTTCCAGACCAGGGGAATTATATTTTTGTATTATATCATTTCTGGACACATTCTCATAATCATCCGGGTGGACAATCGTCCTAAAATGTTTTCCGATAAGTTCTTCTGGTTTATAATGAAGTATCTGGATTGCATTATTAACATAAGTAAAAAATCCATCTGGATCTATTTTATAGACAATATCCGGAATGTATTGAAGGATATCCAAAGAATCCGGCTCATTCCCGGACGGCTTTGCAGAGGTTTTATTCAATTGATGAACAAGAAAGCTGTTGGATATTGTATGCAATAAGCATTTTATATAAAAGAATTGGTTATCCTTCAGCACATAATCCGTTGCCCCGGCATCAAGAGCGGCCTGGAGAAATTTTGTTTCCTTTGCAAACCCCATGACAATAACAGGGATATCATCTCTATCATGAAGTAATTCCTTTATTGTAAGTGACCGGATTCGATAGCAGGAAAGAATGATATCGATATTTTTGGTTTTCAAAATTTCCCTGGCCTGTTCAAAAGAATCGGCCGGTATACATGAAAAATGCTGTATCGTATTTTTAAAATAATTGGATAGAGCATCCTGATGATTTTTATCCATTTCGATTAATAATAACTGCGCCACATGTTCATTGTAAAAACAAGTGAAAAGAAAAAGCAAGAGATTTTTGCTTTTTCTTTTCATCCCCTTGACCATTCCCGGCTTTTTCGGGAAGATGTGAAAAGTTGTAACTATTATATCCTTAAAGGAGTTACTATGGGTTTTAATTGTGGCATAGTTGGCCTGCCAAATTCAGGTAAATCAACAATCTTTAATGCTCTTACCCAGGCCGGTGCACAAATAGCGAGTTATCCCTTTTGCACGATAGAACCGAATCGTGGCATTGTTCCTGTCCCGGATCAAAGACTTATAAAACTTGGCGAAATTCTTGGCAAAGACAGCCCTATTCCCACCAAAATAGAGTTTGTGGATGTTGCCGGACTGGTAAAAGGTGCATCCGGGGGAGAGGGTCTGGGAAACAAGTTCCTCGGGCACATCCGGAATGTGGATGCCCTCATCCATGTGGTTCGCTGCTTTCATGACGAAGATGTCGCACATGTCATGGGGGGATTGGATTCTTTAAGAGATATAGAGGTAATTAACACCGAACTTATTCTTTCCGATATCGAAATTCTTGAAAGGGCGGAAGAAAAATGGGAAAAACAGGGCAAAGCCGGGGATAAAAAGGCGATAGCCCAGGCAGAATGTATTCATACGATGATCGAGTACCTGAACAAAGGAACATTTCTTAAAGATATGGAAATGACAGATGAGATGCTTGAACAGACAAAAAAACTTGGTCTGATAACTCACAAACCAGTTCTTTACCTTGCAAACACAGATGAAAAGACCGAAGAGAAAGAACCTGGTTTTGAAAAATCTATAAAAGCTGTGGAGGAATATGCCGGAACAAGTGGATCAGCATTCCTGTCTTTGGCAGGAAAAATAGAAGAAGAAATATCTGAACTTCCCAAAGAAGAACAAAAAGAGTATCTTCAGGCAATGGGGTTTGAGTATTCCGGGTTGTGGCGCTTAATTGAATCAGCTTACAAGTTACTTTCTCTTATTACGTTTTATACAATTACAACAGATCTCCAGGCCTGGACAGTTAAAAAGGGAACAAAAGCCCCTGCTGCGGCAGGGAAAATTCATACGGACTTTGAAAAAGGCTTTATTCGTGCAGAGGTTATCCATTATAATGATCTTGTTGCAGAAGGATCTGAACATCATGCAAGGGAAAAGGGGCTGCTTAAGTCCGAAGGAAAAGAGTATGAAATAAAGGACGGGGATGTAATCCATTTCCTTTTTAATGTTTAAAAGGTATAGAAGGAAGGAGTAGATATGGATACATTTAAAAATACGGATGAAATCCTTGATTTTGCCATAAAAAGAGAAGAAGAAGCACGTCAGTTTTATACTGAACTTGCAGAAAAAGTGGAACACCCTGAAATGAAAAAGGTATTTGAAGATTTTGCAAAAGAAGAACAGGGACATAAAAAGAAACTTGAATTGGTGAAAAAGGGTGAATACAGGATACCGGAAATAAAAGATATTATGGATATGAAAATAGCAGACTATGTTGTTGATGCGGAAGTACAACCCAATCTCGAATACCAGGATGCCCTTATCCTTGCCATGAAAAAGGAAAAAGCCTCATTCAAGCTTTATAATGATCTTTCAAAAGCAACCGATAATCTGGAAGTAAGCACGTTGTTTTTATTGCTTGCAAAGGAAGAAGCCCGGCACAAACTCCGTTTTGAGATCGAATACGATGAATATTACCTGCCGGAAAACTAAAGGAAAGCAATGGAAAAGGAAGTTCAGATTCAAATCGGGATGCGATGGAATCATCCGTCTTTTGAAGTGATTTGCAGGGAAACAGAGCGGTTTTTAAGCTGGCTTACACAGTTTGAAACAACCCATCTGGATGCACAGGAACGAATACCAATTCACTGGAACATTCCTTCCTATCCTTATTTAGAGATTAGAAAAAGAAATATCGATGACCTGGTTACGGAAATAAAAACAAGGATACAGAACAGGAAGGACATTCCCATATCAATGGGATACAGCGGCGGCGCCCACCCTCTTCTGACAATCCCTGAACTTGAGAAGGAATGTGAATGGAGTCTGGCAAATCCCTGGAATTCCGGGATCAAAGACACCTTTGGAAAAAGTTCCAATGTGATGATGCCATATACACCGGATATATGGAGGGCCGGTGCACTTGGATGTTATGAAAAAAACGGTTTTTCCTTTATTGGTATTAATGCGGATACAGCCGGCCAGCTTTATTTCAAGAACCGGAAAAACTTATACCAGGGGAACCTCCAATTTTTCTTGTATCTTCCCCTTACCTCCCAATTTGTAATGCAGTGTAAAAAGGATGTTAAAAAGGTGCTTGAAGAGACCGGTTATACACTTCCTTTATTTTTTGATTGTATGTATATAGAAGAACTGGTTAAAATCCCTTTTAATTTCGAACCCTTTACTGCAATTCTTGATCTGCTTATGTCAAAGTATACTGTCCACTTTACTTCTTTTACGACCCTGCCATCATTCTCCCCTGAATTCGGAAATCAATATTCTTTTGACAGGCGGGATATTCTCCCCAATTATCCATTATGGAGACAGAATGCAATTCAAACAAATGATAACCGGGACCTTTCTTTAAAAACAACCACAACCACAACCACAAAAGACATATTACAGTCAATAAGCCCTTTATTCACAATAACCGGGGAAAACTGGAAATCCGTAAATAAGAAGGATGATAATGCAAATCAAGTAAAAAGTACGACGCTCAAGATTATTTTTCCCCCGGAAGACAGGATAAATACTGCAGACATGCAGGGTCATGTGACACTTGCAGGGAATACCTTCTCTGTCCAGTTTCTGGAAGGAAAAATACGAAATTTTGTGTATAAAAAGAAAAAAATACTTACCGGGGAAAAAGTAAAGCCATATATCCGTTTTTCAGGTGTTGATTATGTTCTTAAAAATATGAATGCCTTTTCCATAGCAGGAGACAGATGCAGGGGACTTCGTGAAATCCGCAGGATTGAAATAGATGAAGATGAACCACCCGGTTCACAATTAATAGATTATATCTTTGTCGAGGATTTTCCCTATCTAATTGTCACTTCAAAGGTAACATATCCGTATCTCCCTGCAAATGAAAATATTGAACAGCTTGCATTTTTTGAACTACCCCTCTTTTTCCTGAATACCAGCAGGGATCAATGTGTTCAATTGCATATCTATTCCGATAATACCAGGGAAACCTATTCCCTGAAACCGGAAGAATGTACTTTTTCATTAATAGGGAATACCTTTATCTTTTCAAAGGATTCAGTCCCGGTTATCGTGGGTTTTCCTGGAGGTAAAGGCCCTGACCTTCAGATACTTAATGTAAAAATAATAAAACACAAAAAAGACCTGTGTTTCATGATTAATATCGGGGGATGTTACTTCCATGTTCCTGCCTCCCGCTACAGCCGGGTAACAGAAGTCTTTTCCTTTTTCCTTGGGGTGTGCTCGTCCCTTGATGAAGGGATTCCCGCATTTCCATCCCAGGTGCTTCAAGAAATACCTCCAAACATGGTTTCTAATGCGGAATAACGGGAATGTCCCCGCGGTTTTGGAGAGTGTATTCATAAGCAGAGAATAAAAAAAGTGTTTTTTCTTGTTTTTTCACCGTTAAGATATATCACACTATAAAGCCTGTAAAAACGTACAATACCAGATTTACCGGACAGAATTTCAGGAAAAAAGAATAAAAAAGTAAAAAAATAATAAAAAATGAAGGCAGCAGGTAACTTTACCCGGTTAATAGGGTATGAAACAAATAATTATTTTTTTATTCTCTCTTTTCATCCTGATTCTTTCAAGCGGGTGTGATATCTATTCACCGGATAGCCTTATTACAGTAACATTACCGGATATTCCTCCGCAATGGGAAAGATTTAAAGAGATTTCCTTTTCTCTTGAATACCCGGATATTTCCGGGGGGAAGAAAGAGGTTCTCCTTCCTCCCGGTGTACTGTCATACACAATCCGCATCCCGAAACTAAGGAACCTGCCGGTAATTGCACAACCATACGGGGATAGTTTCTCACTTTGCCCTGCAGGTGCCATATATCCATGGCACCTGGAAAAAGACAACAGCGCTGTTCTTCACCTTACCTGGGAACAGGGATTCAGTTCCCTTATTCTCCTGGATTGTTTTACAAAAGGATTCGATATAACAGGTTTTAATGCTCTCCGGTTTTCAAACGAAGTGCTGGAAAGATCGGGCGGAGACCCCTGGAAACTCGATTATTCCTTTATTGCAGAAAAAATAGTAAGCGGCAGTTTCCGGGTAAGTTATATAAAAATGTTGCCAGAAAGGGAAGTCTCATTTTCCCCTGGTTATGGGAAATGGTTTTTTTCATCTCCTTTTTCTCCTCTGTATACGATACAGGAAGAAGAATCCTTTAATTTTACACATATCCCCCTGGGTTTCCACCGTCTCTTCCATTATGAATCACCCGGCTGGTATGAACTGTATGTTGCAAAGCAGGAAATTATTATTATCTATTACAATTGCCCGTCTCATTGGGGGGGAATTCGAAAACAGGCAAAACTACTTGACATAAAAAATAGAACCACTGAATACACGGAAAACACTGAATGAAAAAGAAGAACTATAATATTACTCGTTCAATCTGTAAATTTGGATGATGATTAAAATTTACTAGTCATCCTAATTTTATACCTGTCGCTTTAAGATA
>JAFGQK010000164.1 GCA_016935735.1 Spirochaetales bacterium
AGGAAACTCGTGACGATAATAAGAAGATGGCAAAAAGATACCAGGAATAGCCGCTTTTTGTTAACATACATTCATCAATTGTTTGAACTTAATACTGAATTGGAATGGATAATCCAAAAATATGCTATATATTGCTTGCATTTTTCCCCATACAGGGATTTCTACATATAAAATACCCCCTTCCCCTTCATCACTTACACCCAAAATATTCGCTTCCGCAGTTTCTAACTCGACTAAACAATAAAAACCTTCCATTCTGCAAGAAATCAGCCTTGAATCCTTACGGGGCGGGAATTCGAGGATCTTACCTCACATATATAATATAGCTTGATAGTGCTTGACCATAGCAAACCTTATCTGGTATCCTCTGTGTTACTATGGGCGAAAATCCTGGTATTATTCCAGGATTTTCTGACCCGTTGGCAATTGCCGTAACCTTCCTGGAGGTGATGTTATAGCAGGTGATAAAATATTTCCTGCTCTTCATGTTTTGGGTTGTGGGTGCAGCCAATGCTTTACATCAAAAAAAGGAGGGGTAATTCTTTCTTACCGCAGGAGTATGGAATAATGGTAAAAGGGTATGATACATGGACAAAATAAAGATAGAAGATCTGGCAAATCCCCCGGTTGTAACCAGGGATAAAACCGGGGAAATAAAAGAACCGGGAAATCTACCTGTCAAAAAAATAAAGAAAAAAAAGATATCGTTCCCGGATAAGATAAAAGAAATGATTGCAAACAGCCCTTTGCCGGGTCTTATACCACTTTTAAAAAAATTTAATATTTACCGGAAGATACGTGAGTCTCTGGTTGCTTTTTATCTTTCCAAAACAACCGGAGCAGAAAAAAAGAATCTTACCATCTCCTGGCAGCCGCCCCTTTTCATTTTCTTTAAGATTGCTGTTGTGGCATTCATTTCATTTAAACTTTATGAACTTCATCCTGTTGTCGGAACATGGTTAAAAAACGGGCTTGATTTTTTTAAACTTCACGAAATCTATAATTTCAAATTTCCTTCAAAATCCTTTTTCGATACGGTTGCCAGCTACCTGTTTCTTTTTGTTATCGGGTATCATGGCATTTATTTTCTCTATCACCAGGTGCTGGGCCTTTTTTCCGTTCTTGTTATAAACAAGACTGATGAAAAGGTGTACTATATAAGAAATTTCTTTATAAAAAAGGACCTTTTTATCTTTTCCATACCGGATATCGCCCTTGTCGTTTTAAAGCAAAATGTCATCTCGAGACTGTTCGGCCTTGGTACGATTTCATTCCAGAAAAGGTCAGGTGAACAGGTTGTCATCCGTACGATACAGCACGCCCACCTCCTCCTCAAGGATCTCACACAGATGAAAAAAGATAGTGTGCAGCAGGAAGCTGGTGAGTGAGAGAAATGCATTATAAAAAAAAAGGGTTTTCATATATCCCTGTCCTGGTATCATTCTTTATTGCCTGCCTGTACTTTTTATTTCATTTTCATTTTATGCAGCAGTTCATAGCATGGGACCAGGTATGGTATGCAAATAACATCAAAAATATGCTTGAAGGAAGTGTCCCGTATTTTAATCCCCATCATATTCATTATGAATCAGGGGGCAAGCTTTTTCATGAATATATGATAAAGCACTTTAGACAGGCCGGTTTTACCGATGTGGTATTTAACAACCGGCTTCGTTCGCTCCTCGTTTCCTGTATCGGAATATTCTTTATTATATTATATATAAAGGAGATGACCGGAAAACTGATGTGGGGAATCCTCGGCGGGGTGCTTATAGGGTTCTGTCACGGATACCTTGCATATTCGACTCAGGTGGATACCCCGATTTTTCCTGCATCTGCCTTCTGTGTCATGTGTTATCTTGTAAAAAAAGTTGAAGATTCAAAACAACACCCCCTTGTTCTTGCTTTTATTACCGGGGTGATGTGTGCGGTGAGTGTCATTTTCCATCAATACTCTGCAATGACCTGCGTGGCTGCCGTTGCATGCATCCTCCTTCCACCGGCACTTTTTATAAATAACAAAACGGGCTCCCCTTTTTCCATTTTTAAAAAAAAGGAGGAAGCACTTATCGATAAAAAGCCATACATCCGGTATAAAGCAGCAGTCACAGTGGCTGTTACCGGGGTAAGTCTCATTGTCATCGCTTATTTCTATACCGGAAAAACCGTATTCAACCTTCCTTTTGACAAACCGGACAGAAGTACAGCCATCGGGAGATACAGCCACACCACCTTTCAAAAATGGTTATTCCTGTACCAGGATGAAGGCTGGTGGGCCGGGGGGTTCAAGGAATTCGATCCCAGACATTCATTCAGGGGATTTACCAATGCATTCCTTTCCCCTGTCACCTCTTATAAATACCAGCGGTATAGCTCAACAACCTTTCACTATGATGTAACACATCCAATGAATGAAAAGGCTTTTGTCTATAACCAGGTAGCATTTGCTGCCTTTATTCCCCTTGCAGGTATTTTTATCCTATTTCCTTTTCTATGGAAGCGTTACAGGAGGGGGCTTTTTTTTCTCCTTGCTTCCTTTGGGCTATTTTCTATTTTCACCGCATACTGGGAGCCGTTATTCTTCGAATTCTGGCTTATCCAGTGTATTGTGAGCTGCATCCTTCTTATCCTTTTCCTTCATTTTATCAGTGAAAAGATCAGTGTCCTGCTGAAGCAATATACACAGATTCCCCTGTATTTGCTCACCATTGTTTTTATCCTTACGTTTTCATCTCATAATGTCCTTTATTATGTTATCCCTTATTCCAGGTACAGGCATATGGAAGATATTTATTTTAACTGGAAAAGGGATTATTACATGGAACTCTTCAGCAACTCAGTGTACAGATATCCGGATAATCCTTATAAGGAACTTTATACGAGAGAACCAGTACGGTAAGTGGTGTCTTTATGGAACAATTGATTCAGCAATTTAAAAAACATGTCATTACTCTATCTGGAAAAAAGGAATTCATACATCATAAATGGTTTGTGCCATATCATCTGGAAATTGTTGAAAAAATAGCTTTAGAACTTTGTGACATATATAGCAAAGCCGATAAGAATATAGTCTTACTCCTTGTCTGGCTTCATGACTATGGGAAAATAATTGATAGAAAAAACCAATATCATTTGACATTAAGTAAAGGAAAAGAAAAATTACTTGAAATCGGCTTTCCAAAGGAAATAACTGAAAAAGTCATAATGTATGCGGAAATGATTGATAAGAAAGAAGATATAGAACATGCACCAATTGAAGTGAAAATCGTATCATCGGCAGATGGTGCTTCACATTTAACTGGTCCTTTTTTTTCATTATGGTGGTATGAAAACGCATCAAAGAATATTGGGGATCTATTGGCTGACAATATAAGAAAAGCAATGATAGATTGGAATAAAAAAATAGTCCTCCCTGAGGTAAGACGTACTTTTTCACCCAGGCATCACTTTCTCCTTGAACAGAACGGCTGGTTTCCGTCCCGCTTCTTGTAACAATGATTTTTTAAATGATAAAATACCGGTACATACAACGAAAAATCAGAAACAGAACCCCAACCCTGCGCCAAGAATTATCTCATATAAAGAGAAATCGGCGAGTAAAACAGAAAGGTATGAGATGTTCGTTTACCGGAAAATCAACAATCAATCTGCTCACAACACTCTGTTTCCTGTTCCATCTCGATCGTCACGTGCTCGATCTGGTATTTTTTGAAAACGAGCCTGCAAGCTTGTTTTACCTCGAGGATTGCAGGTTGTGTAAGATTTTCTCTGGTGACGATATGGATTGTCGCAACATGGGAAAAACCATCCAGGGACCAGATATGTATATCATGAACCTGTTTTACATTCTCTAAAGACGTAATCTCTTCTTCTATTTTTCGGACTTCGATATGTGAAGGAATCGATTGGAGGAATAGTTTTGCAGTTTTGATAAACTGGCTGAAAGCTTTCCATAAAATAAAGAGGGAAATAAGAATGGAAAGAATCGGGTCAATAATGGTGATATTAAAAATCAGTATGAAAATACTCCCGATAAGTACTGCCACCCAGCCGAGTATATCTTCCAGGAGATGGAGCATTACCACCTTCTGGTTCAATTTCTTTCCTTTTCGCAATCTGAGTACGGCAAGACCATTGATGCATATGCCGAGGACTGCAAAAACAAGCATCCAGAGGGGACGGAGGGATTCAGGGTTAAGAAGCCGTGGGATTGCATTAATAATTATAATGACGGAACCGGCAAGAAGCAGGGAGGCAGAAATAAATGCCCCGAGAAGGGAGAACCGCTTATAACCAAAGGTAAATTCCCCGGTTCTTTTTTTTTCAGAAAGCTTTTCCAGGTACCAGGCAAGACCCAGGGAAAAGCTGTCCCCAAGGTCATGAAGAGCATCTGAAAGAATTGCAAGGCTGTTGGTAAAGATGCCACCGCCAATCTCAACAAGGGTAAAAAAGAAGTTCAGGAAAAATGCCGTGCGAATACTCTTTACATTTTCATGTGTATGACCATACTCATGAATATGACTCATTGCTTTGCTCCATTTCCATCATTAATAATATCAATAAACCCGGGGAAAATAAAGCAGGAATCCCGGTTTTAAGAAAATTTCAAGATTTTTTTCCGGGTGTGTTTTATGCAATTGCATCGTTACGTAATTCAATTGCTGCCGGCGGATTTCTGCCGGTATATCTTTGGTGTTACCCCATTATATTTTTTAAACATATTATAAAAGTGGGTTTTATTTGTAAATCCTGTCATTTCCATTATTTTTATCATGGACCATGTGGTGTTTTTTAAAAGTTCATTCGTCTTTGTTATCCGCAGTTCATTGATATAATCGGGCATGGATTTCCCGGTGAACTTTTTAAAAAGACGTCCGAGGTATGCTGCCGATAGTTTATACTTATATGCCAGAGTGGCAATACCCAGGTTGATATCCATATAATCATTTTCGATGGCTGTTATGATCTGCGTGATAAGTGAATAATTTTTTGAGTTGTTCCTTTTTTCGATTGCCTGCATAATGGAATGAAACAGATTCGTAAAGGCTGCATTCGATTCTTCCATTGTCTCCGAGTTGATTATTTCTGAAAAAAAGTTATAAAAATTAAAGGAAAAGGTTAAAAGGTTCTGCTGCTTTAACGTATTTATCGTTTTATTTATGGCATATGCAATAGTATTCCGTGTCGTGACCAGGGCATTATAGCCATAGGGCAAAGTACTTTTAATAATATCATAGTAGGTAGATATGATTTTCTCCCTGTCTGCATAATGAATAGCCTCGATTAATAGTTTTTCCTTATCATATGGATACATAAATGCATTTCTATCAATTTCCATGTTATTTCTACTCAATTCATCAATGATTACTCCATAACCCAGAAGGTATTTTAACTGCGCTAATTGTAGAACCTTTTCATAAAGGATGGAAATATCACCGGTGTTTTCTTTTACCGGACCAATGACAAAACTTAAGGAAACAGCATATACTTTCTCCGAATTCCTCTGGATCTCTTTTACCAGAGGAACGATCTCGGACAGGAACGATTCCCTTTCATTTTTATTGATCGTTAACAGGAATGCAAGATGATTATCACTGATCTCGATTCCTTCATTCTGGTATTTTGTTTTTAATATATTTTTTACAGTATCCAGGATGCCTAATTTTAACAGGTTTTGTTCATGATTGGTATATTTCTTTTTCAATTCCCTGTAATGATCGATCATAAGCAGGAGTATGGTATAACAATTGTTTTTATCGAAACCAATGGCGAGTTCCGTGAGGAATTTGTTTATTTCATAGTCACTTAAATTTTTCGATTGTGTGAAAAGTCTTTTTAAGTTATATTGTTTTAATACAATCGTATCACTTTTTCTTTCTTTCTCGAGGTTTACCAGCCTTTTCAAGATATCGTCTATCGGCTTATAAAGCCGCCGGGCAAAGAGAAAAGAGAAAAAAGTTCCCAACAATAGAATGGATACCGCAATAATAAGAAGATTTTTCCTTATTCTATAGACATCCGCCATAATATTGTTATATGGAATCAATTTCACGAATATCCAGTCAAAAGATTCCACAAAAGAAAATACCAGGAAAATTTTATCGTTATCCATATCAAGAAGCAGATTCCCCGATTTCATGTCCGGCGTTGCTTCATCTTTTATATAGGGATAGATATTTGCCTTTGAAAGCATTGTCTTTTTTATATCACTGATAAGCAGCCGATCGTTTTTATCAATAATAAGGACTTTACTATCCGGGTTAATGTCCACAGAATCGATGATATTTCTGACCCATTTTTCCGATATATTGATGATAATACTCCCGGAATGTTCCTTACTTTTTATGCCGGAAAGGTTGAAAATAAAGGTATATACACCATATTCTTCTGTATAATCCTGTGTAACACCCGGTTCAGTTATGATTCTGGGGACAGGGATAAGAGTATTAAAAAATTCCGGTTTTTCCAGCATGGGGATGATATCATGATCAAAAAAGACAGTATCTGATTGAATCATAACCGTTTTTGCCGCAGAGTTGATATAAAATGTATTGTTTATGGGGTTGTAAATATATATTGAGTGAATATATGGTATTAAATCCTTATATTTTCTAAAATGAGTGATTGCATTATAAATTTCCAGGGGATCATCCCGCGGAGTAAAAAATAATCCGGCTAATGCAAAATCATTGTACATTTGTATGGCAATACTTTTTGACAGTTCCTGCATGAGTCTTGTACTGACCCCGGCCTGAAAGAGATTGTTTTTCTCACTCTCGTAAATTTTATTGACAATGATGTTTTCAAAATAGATATAAAGAATTGTCGTAAGGATGATGATTGAAAGGGCGACCGAAAGAGTGACAGTAATGAATATTTTTATATGTATATCCTTTTTTGTTTCGGGTTTTCCTGTAAATAACCCCTGGGATATAAATCCAGGAGATGCATTTTTATTACTGCTTTTTTTTTCACTTTTCATAAAAAACCAATCCGGTTTTTACTACAATCATTTTTAAGTAAAACCTCCTTATCTCTTTCTCTGGTAATTATATCCGATAGTTATAGTTAATGCCAGCTTATATTCCATACTTCTCTGATTCTTATTATGCTAATAAATAGATATTCTTCAAATATAATACGGATTACTTAAGAGTTATTCAAACCGCAGATGACGCGGATTATGCGGATTATTTTTCTACATAGAGCGCCTGGTTTGCAGGATAATGCTGCTGTTTTTTATTCATTCATTTTGTTTCTAAAATAAGAAATGAGTAGTATTACAGCTAACAGCTTAAATGGAATGACACCTTTCCTTGTTGATATGTCGATATCATAATAGATAAATAGCTAAAGCAATTTATTTAATGGAAGATAAAAGAAACCCCCCATTTCATGTTAAAAAAATTTAAGAAATCGATGTAATATGTGGTTTCATTAAAAATATCGAAATTCCTGTACAGGAATATAACTATGGCTATTATGCTATTTTGCTTAAAATCTTGTTATTTTAACAAGATTTTAAGCAAAATAGATAAACGTTGGCCGCCAGGTTAATGAGACCAGTATAATAAAAAGAA
>JAFGQK010000165.1 GCA_016935735.1 Spirochaetales bacterium
AATGAAAGTAAATCCGATCCTGTATATCCCTGTTAATCCAGTCAAAATTTCTTTCTGGAATTATTGTCTTTTTTTTCATGAATCTTTACTTTTTTATCTTTCTCCACCCTTATGGGTAAATTCCCCCCGCACCACCTGCACTATTTTTTTTCAGCAGGCTTTTGCCATCCACTGTTCAACAAGTTGAAGCACAATAGTGAATTTTACAAGGTACCCTTCTCTAAGCCACCGGGACAAAATCAGGCACAATAAGAAAGACAACCCGGATCGACAGGGGTATGTCTGACACCCATGGCCAATCCAGCAAGCATGGTCGATTCACCCTGTTGTGTACATTTTTTACGACAAAGCAAGCAATTCCCAAATACATCAATGTCCGGGGGTGTACATGGTTTATAAACTATTAGTATCCCTGGACAATACTATACTATATATATCTTCCTGAAAATTACAATACTTTTTATTTAAAAACTTTTTTTAAAATAATATTTTCATAGAAAAATGCGGTAAAAGCAAAAAATATATATTAATCAACCTGATTGATTACGACAATCGGTCTTTCGAATTCCCCCCCTGAAAAAAATTGCTATATCTTGACACTTTCCTTTAATATTGGCACCATATAAAAATAACAATTGGGGTTCAACTTGTTAAATGGATATCAATAAGCTATTCTGAAAAACAGGGGACAGCGGATGGAAAAATCCGGGACAATCATAGCGTATGCACTTATGTTTTTTATCCTGATAGCAGTATTTTTTTTTATTCCCAGAGATATATTAAAAAAATCCGGTTCAGGGGAGATCACCCGGGAAAAGCCTGTGACAGTCTCCTTTTCCCAGGTTTCGAATGTTTATGAAGCACGGGAGGAAGAACAGAACAGAAGGGTGATTACGGTGTATGTGGCCCGGTTTACCGATGCGCAAGAGGTATGGATGCAGATATTTGATTATGCAAACAAGCTTCCCCTGACATGGGGTGGTTTTACCGCGGTATTTTTCTTTGACAACCCTGCTTTTACCCCTTCTGTCGATTATTTTACCGAGGGGTTTGAGGAAATATATGAACACCATTGTATTGCCGGGTACTGGAAATATTCGAATGGGACCGATATTTTCAAACAGTATCCGTTTAAAAGGAACAGGGAATAATCCTTCTCATCTTTATTCATCTTATTTAAAAATCACTCCAAAAAGAGTGGAATTCCGGGGTTTTCAGCGTATCTGTCTTGACTTACCCCCGGATTTAATACTATCATTTTTCATTTGAACAAGACAAAACTGGGAGAGGGTCGTGCATTTAAAAACTATTGAAATATTCGGGTTTAAATCTTTTCCAGAGCGGGTAAGAATAGAATTACCCCGTGGTATTTCTGCGCTTATCGGTCCGAACGGATGCGGGAAAAGTAATGTTGTCGACTCTATTAAATGGGTTCTGGGTGAGCAGTCTACCAGGACATTAAGGGCCTCCAGGATGGAAGATATCATTTTTAATGGTACGGAATCACGGAAACCCCTTAGTGTTGCAGAAGTGGAAATCACTTTTGTGAATGAGTCGGGATTACTGCCCCTGGATCTGGCAGAGATTTCTGTAAAAAGACGGCTTTTCCGTTCAGGAGAGAGTGAATATTACATAAACAATAAAATGGTGCGTCTTAAGGAGGTCCGGGAACTTTTTTATGATACAGGGATAGGAAAGTCGGCTTATTCGATCATGGAACAGGGGAAAATCGACCAGGTGCTTTCAAATAAACCGGAAGAACGGCGGTATATTTTTGAGGAAGCAGCCGGGATTACCAAATATAAAATGAGGGGTATGGAAGCAGAGAGAAAGTTCGAAAAAACAAATGAAAATATCCGGCAGGCAGAGGCTATCCTTGCAGAAGTGAAAAGAAGTTATGATGTATTAAAAGTCCAGGCGCAGAAGACAGAGAACTACAGAAATCTGAAGGACCGGCTTTTTGATATTGAAGTAAAGATAAGATTATTGAAATTAAGAGAGCTGTTTGATGATAAAGATAAACAGGAACAGGAATTAAAAAGCGAGACCGGGAAAAAAACGTCATTTCAGACGGAAATCGATCATTTGAACGAACTTATGGAAAAAAGCATTGATTCTGTCAATACTATGGAATCAAAGCTTGTAGAGCACCAGAAATCCCTGTATGGGATCGGTCTTGAAAAAAATAATAAGGAAAGCCAGATACGGATTCTGAAAGAGAGAACAGGTGAACTCGAAAGAAAGATAGAGATTGACAGGTCAAGAGAAAAAGCCTGTTATGAGAAAATCAAGGATTTGAACGATGAATGTGCCGGTAAGAAGCAATCCCTTTCGGAACTGGAAACCCATATAAAAGAGATTGAACAAAATATTATCAGCTTTACAAAGGATATCGCACATTTTACGGAAAAAATAAAGCAGAATGAACAGGATATTTCAGCACGGGAAAAGGATATAGGGGATTGTGAAAAAGAGATCGGGCTATATACCCTTGAATTAAGAAAAATAACAGATGATATTGTCACCCAGCTGGATGAAAAATTACGTGAAACAGAGTATTCATTAAAGGAACGACAAAAACTCGAAAATACAATCGGGGAATTGCTGGGAACAATCAAGATACAGGTAAGCGGGAAAACAGCGATTCTTTCGGATATTAATACACTCACGGAATTAAATACCCAGGAAGTGAAAAAGGTCGTTGATTCAGTGACATACCTGGTCAATGAATTAAGCGGAAAAATCGAACAATTAATTGAATATTTTTCTCAATACAAGCTTGCAACCCCGTCTTTTATCGATGACTTTTTATCTCCCGAAGGTATTATAACAAAGAAACGGGAGATCGATCAAAAGCTTCTGGACAGGCAGGAGAAAATAGCACAATTCAAATCCCGTATTAAGGAACTTAAAGAAGAAAACAAAGGATACAATGGAAAGATAGAAGAGTATAGAAAAACCCTGGAAAGCCTCAATATTAATAAAGCCAGGACCCAGACCCAGAAGACAGGTCTTCATAATGATATAAACAGGATTCAGAAAGATACAGAGGAACAGGAACGCTTTTTAAAGGAAAATCAGAAAGAAATTAATCAAACGGCAAATACCCTGAATGAAATTAAAACAGGAATATCGAATATTGAAAAGGAAAAACAGGAGCTTATCGACAAAGAAGCACAGCTTACAAAGGAGCTTGCATCCCTGGAAATCGAAATAAAGCAAAAGAACGAGAATCTGACAGAAAACGAGAAAAAATTGAAAACCTTGATGAACAACCTTCTTTCTGTTCAATCCCGGATTGAGCGTATACAGATGCATGCTGCAGAAATAAATGTAGAGATAAAGAATGTGTATGCGAACTTTAATGAACAGTATTCCCGTGATCTGGCCGAGTTCGAATCGGATTTGCATGAATTCAATATACCACTCAAAGATCTTCGCGATAGTATGACTTCTTTAAAAGAAAAGCTTAAAACATGCGGACAGGTGAATCTCATGGCCCCGGAAGAGTTCCAGGAAGTAAAAGAACGGTATGATTTTCTTACCGGGCAGCTTAATGATCTGAATAAGGCACGGGAAGACCTTAAACGCATTACTAATGAAATAAGAACCGAATCGACTGAAATGTTTCTGGAAACATATAACCGGATACGTAAAAATTTCCACAGTATGTTCAGGCGGCTTTTTGGCGGGGGCAGGGCAGAGTTACGGTTATCTGACCCGGATAATGTGCTTGAATCCGGGATAGAGATCATGGCCCAGCCGCCGGGAAAAACCCTTGAAAGCATCGCCCTCCTTTCCGGTGGTGAACGGTCTTTAACCGGGGTCGCGCTGCTTTTTGCCACCTTTATGGTAAAACCGTCACCATTCTGTATTCTGGATGAGATTGATGCAGCCCTGGACGAAGAGAATATAAGCAGGTTTATTACCATTCTTAGTGAGTTTTCAAAGGGCTCGCAATTTATCATTATTACCCATAATAAAAAGACCATTGCCGGAACGCAGACACTCTTTGGTATTACAATGGAAGAATCCGGTGTTTCAAAGATTATCGCCGTCCGGTTAAAGGAAAAAGAGGAGACATATGCTTGATTCTCTTTTTAAAGGAAAAAGAATCAATAAAATAGCAGTATTTATAGCAGCGGGCACCTTAAGTATCCTTAGTATCATAACGGTAATCCTGGTTTTCGCGGTAGAAAA
Source organism: Spirochaetales bacterium (assembly GCA_016935735.1). GTDB lineage: Bacteria > Spirochaetota > Spirochaetia > SZUA-6 > JAFGRV01 > JAFGRV01. The sequence goes on from JAFGQK010000165.1 coordinate 4,201, forward strand.
CCCCAAACCGCTGACAGAGGAAAGTACATTACCTCCGGATAACACCGGTGTGAAGCATGGTTTAAAAATCGAGGATTTATACCTGGATGATGAATGGCACCGGTTTTTTCAACGACAGGTGTATCCGGTGCGGGACCCATCCGTGGGGTGGAGTAAACAGGAAGTGGAAAAATATTTTATCCCGGCAGATAAAATTTTGCATGAGTATTTTCAAAAAAGAAACGATAATTATATTAAGGAGATATTCAGGAACGTCGAATAGTTTCCGGTATTTATAAAACAATATGAGGTTTTTACCTTTTATAAGCATGATACGGGAGGGGACTATGCTTTTGAAAAGGGATATTATCATTCTTTATCACCTTTTTTTCCTGTTTTTATCTATTTTTATCATGGTTCTGTCATGCAGCACCGTGCCGTCTGAGATATCTGTTTGTGAAACCGGGAACCGGGAGACGGTAGATGAACGGGTTGAACCAGCTCCTGACGTAACGATGTTACACCGCCCGGAATGCACGGTTGATACTTCCATCATTATGCAGACCACGGAAATCCTGCCGCACTTACAACCCCCGGAAAGCATCTCTTTGCCTGCGGAACATGACGGTATGTTTCAGTATCCGGCAGAGAATATGGAACTGTTAACCCCTGAGCCTGTTTTAAAACAGGAAGAGCAGAATAATGAGATACCGGCGGGTAATGAAAATGAAAATCAGATAAAAAGCACAGGAGAAGAACCGGTATCTGTAGAAAACATTTCCGGATTAGAAGAAAAAGCGGAAAAGAGTAAAACAAAAGAGCAGGAAAAAGAAATAAAAAAAGAGTATAAAAAAGAATCAGAGGATAAGACAAAGAAAGAAATAAAAAAAGAAGAGAAAGAGGTAAAGAAAGAGAAAAAACAGGTAACTCCTATTAATAAGGAAAAAATGGTTCAGTCCTTTAAAGAGGAGCAGACTCCCCATATCAGTGAGATCTACACACATATAGGCGAGAATATCGAGATCAGTTTTAATAATAATGGCTGGATTTTCACCGGGTATATCAAAGATGAAGATGCAAAAGGGGTAAAATACCTTTCAAAAGACGCAACGTACCGGGAAAGTCTTTTTACCTTTAAAAGCATAAAAACAGGAAGCTATGATCTGGAGTTTATTCTGCAGGATCATACATCAGGTTCACAGCAGACAGAGATTGTCCGTGTTCAAGTAGTGGATGATACAGAGTTTGTTCCTGAAAATTCAGCTGATTTTATTACTTCAAATAATTTAGCAGAAGATTTTTATAACCAGGGTGAGTATCAGCATGCCCTGGAAGAATATCTAAAAATTTATGACGAAACCTCCCCCCTGTTGAACCAAAAGATAGCAGAACTGTATGAAAAATTGGGGCAGAAGGATGCCGCAGTTTCCTACTGGGAAATCAATGCAAAGAGGGAGGATGACTATTCATTACCGGCAGCAGAAAAGTTGCTTTCCCATTCCCTGGATACCGGGAATACAGAAAAAATAGTCCGGTATCTTAATTATCTGCTTGGTTCCGGGAAAAAGGTCCCGGAATCTGAAATCCTCAGGATAGTGAATTTATTACAGGACAAACAGGATTATAATGAAGCTGCCTCTGTGCTGGATAATTACCTTTCACTCTATTCAAACTCTGAAACCCGCGATGCATTATATTTCCTTTTAGCGGGGCTTTATGAGAAAAATTCCGGTATGAGGGATTTAAAACAGGCAAAATACTATTATGAAAGGATTATATCAGAATTTCCGGCAGGGAATTATGTGCAGCCTGCACGGAAAAGATTACAGTATCTGAACAGACACTTTTTCCATATACAGTAACAGGATTACAATTGCTCAATTTCTTCCACCGTTAAGCCTGTTATCCTGGCAATTTTTTTACTATCATCGCCTTCCATTTTCATTTTTTTTGCAGTATCCAGCTGGTTTTCGAGTTTGCCATCAAGTTTTCCCTTTTTTTCTGCTTCTTCTATTTTTGCAGCCATAATTGAATTAAAATCCCGCTTAAACTTTTGCCGTGCTTCGTATAATTCAAGCATTTCTTCATCCCTGGTAAATTTTTTGCAAATTTTATGAGCCTCCTCTATTTCTTTATCTTCCCGTATCAATATGGTCATAATATCTTCCTCCTTTCCTTCGGATTTAAGGTACACAAGCCACCTTTGAATTTTTGTATTATACAAAGTGATATCCAATTTTGGTAATTCCAGAAAATGAATCATTAGATGATCGGTAAGTACAAACTCCGGGTTTTTGATTTCATGAAGCATAAAACAATTATGGGGTCCTGGAATATTGGCGAGTAGATTAAAGTCTAGAATATTTATACAAATAGTGGGTTTGAGTGTTTTATAAAACTCATTCTCACCTAATTGGCTTGCATAAAGTTTAGCCCAGTAATAGAGACTGCGCGCCTTAAAGCTTTCATCCCCTGTACTCTGGACTTCAATATCATACTGCCGGCCGGATTCATCCAGGGCTTTTATATCTAAAATAGATTCCTTTTCAAAAGTGATTGTCTTTAAATTAAAAGGATTTTTTATTTCAAGACTGGAAAGTATGGGGAAATTCACATCTTCCATAACGCTGTTTATGAATGAGAGGAGTAATTTTTTATTCTTTTCTGAACCAAACAGATATCGGAAAAAAATGTCGGATGTTGGTTTTACATAGATGTCCATAATTAAAAAATAACATGGATTTGCAGTTTTTACAATAGTTACTTGTGAAGGACAGCAATTCCAAAAATGGAATTTTGGCAGGATATACAGGATTGGATTTACTTTTATCCAGTTAATTCCGTTCATCCTGTCTAAATTCAGAATTTCTGCATGTAAGGAAAGGAATTTCTCAGTGTAAAATTGCGGGATTATGCAGATGTGTTGTCATCATTCTTTGCAGAAGGACTTAAGGGCGGCATAGCAACGATATCGGAGATAGAAAAAAGGAAGAATAAAAATGAAGATAACTGATTTTATACTGAAATTCCGCTGGCTTCTTATCGTATTTTTTATCCTTGCTGCATTCTGCTTATGCTATTTGATACCCGGTACGTCAATAGAACCGGATATTAAGGCAATGCTCCCGGAAAATATCCAGTCCCGCAGGAACACGGAAACCATCGATGAAATTTTCGGTGGTACCGAGATGATTATGGTAATCCTGGAGACAGACGATGTGTTGAAAGAATCAACACTAAAAAGGGTAAAAAATATTTCCAAACAGATAAAAGAATAGAAGATCTGGATAAGGTGTTGTCGCTTTTCGAGCTTAAAAATATCCGGGGGGAACAGGGTGCAATGGCCGTTGAACCTGCTGTAGACCGGATTCCGAAAACTGAAAAGGCGAGGGAAGCGTTACGGGAGGAAATTAAAAAGAATGATCTTGTTTATGGGGTTGTTGTGTCCGAAGATTTTACCCTTACTGCCGTTATTGCAATCATTAATACCCGGGTTTCCGATACCAGAGTTCTTTCATTAATCCGGGATATTATTGAAAGCCCGGACTGGTCTGTGTTGTTTTTGGCATCATTACCCTTCTTTTATGTACGGGGATCTTTTTTATTGTCATCGATACGGATCCCAATAATTTTTTCCCGGATACTTCCCCTGTTGTACAGTTGAACAAGAAGATTGATGCCAAACTGGGCGGCTCCCTGGCCCTGTCACTGGTTTTTAAAGGAGATATTAAAGACCCCCGGATTATGAAAAAAATCGACCTCCTGGAAAAACAAATCCGCACATTGCCTTTTGTCGGAAATACCTCCTCGATTGCCCGGGTAGTCCGGATGATCCGGATGGCGAACTGGAAAAGCAGCTGGAAATACTGGAAGTAAAGAAACTTGGCCCGGGAAAAAATAAACACAGGACCACCCACATGATTATCAATAATGTCCAGAATGGACGGAAATCCGTCATAAAGATTAAGGAGATTGTATTTAACCCGGATGTGAAGGATGAATATTTTACCACCCGGTACCTGGAATTAAAATAAAGATTCTGCAGCACCGATTATTCACTGGTATCCGGGTAATACCGCAAGAAAATATTATTCACGTTTTCCTGCCATGCAAGAAAACGTTCTTTATTATATATCCGGGGATAATTCTGATATAATCTGAGTATTCTCTGTGAATCTCTTATGGCCTGGACTATTTGTACGCCAATCGGGATGAGTTCCATATGTGAAATAAATGTAGAAAGCAGCTCAAAAATCTGCTGAATATTATAGACAATTTTATTGGCCGAATAGAGGGTAATAAAATTTGATTCCTTAAGAAAATGAGAATCAAAAATCGACTTTATTTCCTGATAGGTAAGCCCCTGCATAAACAGCCTGATGATATCATAGCTTGCAAGGATTGCTCCTCTTTTGGTCTGGTAGTTATAATTGTATTCCCAGAGTTTCTCAATAGAAAAGTCGTCGGAATTAATCGCCCCGGCAATCACTCTTCCAGCTATATCAGCTGCATAGAGAGCTGATGCAACACCGCTCCCGGTTGTCGGGACTATTTGATGTGCTGCATCGCCAAGACAGATAAAGCCGTTTCCCGCCATTGTATCAAGAGAGCGGCGTATGATGAATTTTCTTCCGCCCCCGTAGAGTCTCTTTACAAGAAACGGGTAGGTATGAACAAAATCCATGCATTGTTTCCGGGCAGACGGATTATGCTTCCCCGGAGTTGAACTGAATACAAGATTCAGTGTGTTGTTTTTCCGGTAAAAAAGCACCTGGAAAGCATGGTACTTTCCGACCTGGACATAGGCAATTCCCGGCAAAATATTCAGTTCTTTTTCACATTCCTTCGCTTTATCTGATGCGACAAGCTGAACCTCCTGCCACGCAGAAACCCAATCCTCCTTTCGGGCATTTATCTGCATCAGAAACTCATCGGGTGTCTGCTTGCAGAGTACCTGGTCACTCCCCGTTGCATCGACAACTATTTTCCCGTTAAGCTTGAATTTCCTTGTTAGCAACAGATTTTTTTGTTCTCCCCTGATTCCGCATACCTGGTTGTCTTTAAGAATAAGCTCTTTTACATGAGAGTTTTCATAAAAATCAATTCCTCTTTTTAAAGCCATACCAAGAAGACGTTGATTGAATTTTTTATGAAAAAAATAGTAAATCGAGTCATCCTGTGCATTCATTTCCAGGTAATCGTTTCTGTTATGTGAATAAAAGCGGTAAAAATCCGGGCTTTCCGGCATTTGATGAATATCCGGTACTTTAAGGCAAATCCTCTCGAAAATTCGCTTTTCCACTGTTATTTCCCAGGGATATCCGATGTGGGATTTCTTTTTCTTTTCCAGGAGTGCAACCTTGAATCCGCCTTCTGCAAGTATTTTTGATAGAATTGAACCGGCAATACCGGCACCGACAACAACGACATCATAGTTCATAATCTTATTATATTATTATAAAAGGGAAAAAAACAATCGTTATTAACGGGGGGCAAATTTTTTTTTACATTTTTTTTTTCTATAATAATTTGTCACTTGACTATAAAAATAAATTTCTCTATCATGCATTAACACTTTAACAAGTAAAGGAGATATATTACATGAAGAAATCTTTTATCAAAAAAACATTGTTTTTCGTCATCCTTGGTATACTTGTCTTTTCAATTGTTCTTACATCCGGATGCGCAAAGAAGGTTGAATCAAAGATTAAAATCGGTCTTTCATTTGATACTTTTGACATAGAGCGCTGGCCCAGGGAAAGAGACAAGATAAAGGAACTGGCAGAAAAAGAAGGCGCAGAAGTCATCTGGGCTTCGGCAGACAAGGACGCAAACCGTCAGAATGATCAGATTGAAAACATGGTGACACAGGGTGCAGATGTTATTATTATTATTGCTTATGATGGTGCAAGTTGTGTTACCGCAGTAGATCAAGCTGCAAAGGACGGCGTCCCCTGTATAGCATACGACCGGCTTATCCCGACAGATAAACTCGCAGCATACATTACCTTTGATAATGTAGAAGTTGGAAGACAGCAGGCTTTAGGCGTTCTTAAAGTAACGAATAAAGGAAATTTTGTCCTCCTGGGGGGCAGCCCGACAGATAATAATGCAACCCTGGTTCGTATGGGACAGATGAGTGCCCTCAAGCCCTATATTGACAGTGGTGATATAAAGGTCGTAGCAGATCAATGGGTAGAAGGATGGAGCCAGGAAAAGGCAGTGGGTATTATCGAAAATATCCTCACCACACAACAGAATAAGGTTGATGCAATTGTTTCCTCCAACGACGGAACTGCCCTTGGTGCCATTCAGGCTCTTGAAGCCCAGAGCCTTGCAGGAAAAGTACCACTTTCCGGGCAGGATGCGACAGGACCGGCCTGTAAAGCAGTTGTAGAAGGCAAACTTACTGTTACCGTATTCAAGGATATCAATCTCTTGAGCCCGATGGCAGTTGACCTGGCATTGAAACTGGCAAAGAAAGAAACAATTGACATGCCCAAACGTGTTTTATCCGAACTTACCGGTAAGAGTATAACCGGCAGTGTTCCATGTAAATTCCTGGATGTTGTACAGGTAACAAAAGACAATCTGTATGATGTTGTTATTAAAAGCGGTTTCCAGAAATGGGAAGAGGTATACAAGGATATACCGGAAGATCAGAGACCGCCAAAACCATAATGATACGTTATTCTGAATATCATTATTAGCATCAACCGTAGTTGCACGGGGATAACTATCGTTTTTAATCAGGTGAGTGTCCCGGGAGTATAAGTACCGTGGGGATTCCCCCGATTGAAAGATTGTTCCATTCTCATATCTGCGTGCAGCTGCGGTTTGTTTTCTTTTTCTTAATAATGTATAATGACACAACATTTAATGACATATAAAGGGGAATAAGAAGTTTGAATAATGAATATATTCTAGAGTTTGACCGGGTAACGAAAGATTTCCCTGGAATCAGGGCTCTTTCTGATGTCTCTTTTAAAGTGAGACAGGGGGAGATCCACGGAATTTGCGGGGAAAATGGGGCAGGGAAATCCACCCTGATGAAAATTATCACCGGTGTTTATCCTTTTCATTCCTACCAGGGACGCGTGATCTTTAATGGCCAGGAACTCATGTTCACCGGTTCTTCTATACGGAAAGCCATAGAAAAGGGTATTGCAATTGTATACCAGGAGCTGGCTCTTATTTCGCGGATGACAGCAGGTGAAAATATTTTTCTGGGCAGGGAGCCCAATACCCATGGGATCATAAACTGGCACGAACTTTACTCAAAAACCCAGGCATTACTCAAACAGTACAATCTTTTTTTTCCCTTTTCCGCCCCTGTTGGGAAACTCGGGGTAGGGCAGCAGCAACTGGTGGAAATCGCCAAAGCACTGTCTGAAAATGCCCAATTGCTTATTCTGGATGAACCCACCTCCGCTTTAACAGAAACCGAAGTTGATACCTTGATGAATATCTTACAAAAATTAAAGCAGGAAGGTGTGACATGCATCTATATCTCGCATAAGATAGAGGAGTTTTTCAGGATTGCAGATACCATCACGGTCCTGCGGGACGGTAAAACCATCAATACGAAAAAAACCGGGCAGACATCCATCCCGGAAATCATACAAATGATGGTTGGGAGGGAAATGAAAGAACGGTTTCCCAAACATGAGCATAATTTTAAGCAGATAGTCCTGGAAGTGAAGAATTTGACAGCTTTTCACCCTGAATATCCGGAAAAGATGGTTATAAAGGATATAAGCTTTTCTTTACGCAGGGGAGAAATACTGGGAATAGCCGGTTTAATGGGTTCCGGCAGGACCGAACTTGTAACAACGTTATTCGGTGAATATGGTATTAATATATCCGGCAAGGTTCTTTTAAACGGGAAACCGTTTATTATTCATTCTGCCCGGCATTCAATCAATAACGGGATAAGTCTGGTACCGGAGAACAGGAAAGAGCAGGGCCTTATTTTAAACCAGTCGATTATGGAAAATATATCACTTCCCAATCTGATACAATTTTCCAATGCTTTTTCCATAAATAAACATGAGGAAATCACTACATGTCAGGAAGCAATCAAGCAACTTACCATTAAATGCGGTACTCTCAATGCAGAGGTAAATTCGTTAAGTGGGGGGAACCAGCAGAAAGTCGTTATCGCCAAATGGCTTGTTTCCAATCCAATGATTCTTATTATGGATGAACCGACCAGGGGGATTGATGTAGGTGCAAAATACGAGATATATAAGCTCATGATAAAACTGGCTTCCCAGGGTGTTGCAATCATCATGGTTTCTTCGGAATTACCGGAAATACTGGCATTAAGTGATACGATTCTTGTTATGCATGAAGGCTGCTGCAAGGGAATCCTTTCTTATAGTGAAGCATCCCAGGAGCGGATTATGACTTTGGCAACCGGATATGGAGAGTGTTTCCAAAACACATAATAATAGGGAGGCATTTTGTCAAAAGAAAAAGGTTTTTTAAATCAATTCTACAATAATAAGGTTATTGTTTTTTTTATACGGATTTTCAAGGAAACGGGAAAATTTCTATTTCGAATTGGTACTTTCATCTGGAAAAAGTCGAAAAAAAATCTAAAAACATACACTATGATTTTTGCACTTCTTTTTTTATGGATACTTTTTGGTGTACTTTCCAATGGAACATTTGTCTCGCCAAGGAATATATCAAATCTATTCCGCCAGATGACGATTATTTCCTTTCTCGCTATTGGCATGGTATTGATTATTGTAACAGGAAATATCGACCTGTCTGTAGGGTCAGCCACAGGATTTGTTGCGACAGTGGTTGCATATTTTCAGGTTTTTACTTTCCCCAAATTACTTATTCCGTTAATTTCCTTCCTGTTCCCTGGAATACCCGCGGGCATATCAGGAATCATCTCTACAGTCCTGGCTATTATTATTGCACTGGGAACAGGAGCTCTCATCGGTTTGTGGAACGGGGTTATCGTTGCCTATCTGAAAGTACCGGCCTTTATTGTCACCCTGGGCGGTCTGCTTATTTTCCGCGGTCTAATGATTGCGGTGACAGGGGGCAAATCAATTTCACCGCTGGAAAAATCTCTGGATGTTATTTATAACGGGTATCTGCCGAATGAGATTGGTCTTGTTATCGCTTTCCTGGTAATAGTGTTTATCGTCTTTAATATATTGTGGCAGCGGCATAAACGCAGACAATACGGTCTGGATGTCAATCCTTTCCTGTCGGATTTAGGAAAAATCTGTTTCTTTTCCGGTCTGGTCGTAATTTATATCATTTATATCAATTCCTACCATGGGGTGCAGAGTCCCGTCCTCTTTATGGCTTTTGTGGCATTCCTTTTTGCTTACCTTGCAAAGAATACACGGTTTGGCCGGTATGCATATGCAATCGGGGGAAACAGCGAAGCTGCAAGACTTTCCGGAATCAATATCAAGGCAAATGTACTGAAAGTATTTATCTTGATGGGTATGCTGGTTGGAGTCGCGGGAATCATGTTGGCTGCACGGGTCGGAACAGGGGCTCCCGGCGGGGGTGAAACGTATGAACTTTATGCCATTGCTGCCTGTGTTATCGGGGGTACAAGCCTTATGGGAGGCGAGGGCACGATTTTAGGTGCACTTATCGGGTCCCTGGTCATGGCAAGCCTGGATAACGGGATGGTCCTTCTGAATGTACCATCTTTTGCCCAGTATGTCATTAAAGGTCTTGTCCTGGTTTTTGCTGTCTGGGTGGATGTGGCAACAAGAAAGACAAAAGAGTAGCAAAAGCCCCGGAAAAGACTTTGATAATAACAATCGACTCTCTTGACACTTAGAATAATATATTTTTATAATTCACCTTTAAAAAAAAGATAAATTTTTTGAAAGTGCGGAGGGTATGTCCATGAAAAATGCATTAATAGAAAAAGAAAAACCCACACGGGTTCAACTGGCAATGCTTATTTTTTATACGGTTGTCATAATAACAATTATTGCCATTGACCTTGTATTCCTTGCCAATTTTAATGTGAATACAAACATTATCCTGCATAATCCGGTCCCGGGAAGTAAGTATCCTCCTGAATTCACCGCGGCCGGATTTGCCTGGGATCGTGATTCAATCTTAAAAGGTGAGGATATAAACGTAACAATCGATGTAACACGGATTTCAGACGGGAAAAGCCTTTCATTCAATGCAAAGCGTTCTCCTGTTTACTATAAAGATATAGTGTTATTTTATCGATCAAACTTTACCTGCCCCATTACACTGGAAAAGACTGAAAATATGGAAGAATGGAATATTGTTGCACGAATGACAACACCAGCCGGATATTCCATGGAAATGGAGCAATGCCGTATAAGAGTGGATTCAAAGGCTGTGAGTCATGAATTCCAGTTTCTCTCTTTCCAGCATAGTATTGCTTTATTTATTATCCTTATTAGTGCAATTCTTATTGTCATTTTTTTCAGAAACGGCCGCAACAGTCACCTGCAGCTTTATGCTGCCTTCTTTCTGTCCCTTATTATCATCGGAAATGAACTGGCTTATCACATTTACTGGTATGTTCTTGGCTGCTGGACACCATCAACCGGGTTTATGCTTCATATGTGCGGTCTGGCAATTCTTCTTATTCCTTATGCCCTTTTTGTCTGGAAAAAGAAAATACAGAAGTATCTTGGAGAAATCGTCTTTTTCTGGGGGCTGGGAGGAGCTCTCCAGGCATTATTAACCCCGGACATCAATGTTCACGGGTTTCCCGAATATAAATACATCTCTTTTTTCGTTTCACATGGAGCCATCATTATTTGTGCATTATTCATCATTGTTGTTTATAATATAAGAATAGGTCTGGGGGCATATATAAGGGCTTTTTTTATTACAAATGGTGCTGTTGTTATGGTATACATCATTAATCAAGTTTTAAAAAATATAGCTCCTTTTGAGATTGCAAATTACTTTGTCGTCGGGTATCCACCCCCGGATGGTTCGGTCGTCGATTTTTTTGTCGCGATATTCGGACCTTCACCGTGGTATATTATCGGTCTTGAACTTATGGGATTGGCAGTGTTTGCCCTTTTATGTGTTCCTTTTCTGTTTATCAAGAAAAAGGAAACACTTAACGCAGACCTCGTATAAGATTATTCTCTTATATAAAAAGCAGACAAACCACTATTTACTTGCTGTATATAATGTGATTTACTATTATACGCTGGTTAAATAAATATTTAAAAAAGGAGTAAAAAATGAAGAAGAATTTATTGCCTGTTATTTGTTTTTTTCTGATATTCATGTCAGGATATCTTTCTGCCCAGGTGGTGGGGGATGCAAACAACGATGGATCCATTGATATCATCGATGCACTTATTGTTGCACAGTACTACGTCGGTATACAACCCACCATATTTTATGAATCAGTCTCTGATGTGAATGGTGACGGTTCTATTGATATTATCGATGCATTAATGATTGCACAGTTGTATGTTGGTATTATCAAGGAATTTCCTGCGGAAAAGTGGATACCATATACGGTTACTGCAAGCCAAACTGAACTGCGAGTAACCACCCAACCGGGAGGGGAGACAAATATCGAAGCAACCCTTACTTTCTCCGATGCAGGATACAGGGTGGCTGACTGGGGCGAAATGGATGAGGATACGGAAGCTTTTTCGGTGGATACCAAAGTCGAACGCTGGACAGGTGGGAGTGCCCAGGTCATAACAGTAGTGACCCATACGTATTGCCCCGGAGTCCTGCCGCCGGGAAATTATACCTTTACTTTTATGTGCTGGGGAAAAATCGTAAAAAGTGTGGAGTTTATTATCGAGAATACGGGAACGCCCACACCAGTGCCATCCTACCCGGTCCCGGAAAACCTGGATGATGTACGGGAATTTGAATCTTTTGATAAGGAAGCAGAGCAAATGCTTTTATCAAACGGATTTGTCGTCCTGGGGAATTCCCATTATGACCGGCTTTCTTCTCTTTATTTTAAACTTTTCGGAACAGATACGGAAGTTACCACATTTGTCACAACAGATGCAATGCTTCATGTATTCCATATGGTCTATGACAACCTGTTAAAAACCGCGGAAAAAACTTCATTAGCACTTAAAATGGAAGAACTCATAAATGCGATGAATACCGGATGCGCCCGGGAATATAATGGTCTTGCAGAAGGGGCATTCCTGAAAGAAGCAGCACGCCGGCTCTGGATTGTTTTTGCCGTGGGAGATGCACTTATCAGGGGTGAAACGGAAATTACCGGAACAGGGACAGACCCGATCCGTGATGAAGCAAATGAATACCTTACAAAGGTATATGACCATACTCTTACTGAATATTACCCTGGTGATGACTATACGATGTATGAGCCGCGTGGGCATTATGCCGGTGATACGGAGCTTGAACAGTATTTCAGGGCTGTGAAATGGATAAGCAGGCGGATTTTCAGGGTGTATGATCCTGCCAGTGTGGAAGAATCCGAGTATGAACTTGCAGGGGCCGCGATTATGGCGTATATTCTCATTTCCGGGAACAGCGGTGCACTGGAAACCTGGGAAGAACTCTACACGTTTACCTCCCTGCTTATCGATACCGCAGACAGTATTACGCCCCTCATGGTGGAGCAGGCCATGGAAGAGGTATTCGGCATCCAGGATGCATTGGAGTATTACCTTAAACTGGAAGATCATGACAACCTGGTTCTCCTTCGGGAAGAACTTTTAAGCGACAGGTACCCGGAATCGGAAATCATTCCTGTTCCCCTCCCGTATCCGGATTTACTCCCTAAAAAATATGTTCAATTCATGGGAGAACGGTATGTAATAGACGGGGAAGCCATGCAGCGGACATGCTTCCCGGATGTGGGTGACCGGATTCTGCCCCGGGGGCTGGATGTCGCTGCAACCGTACTGGCATCTGGAAGTGCATATGAAGAGCTGGAAGAAGAAATGAGCAATCATCCGGGTCTTAAGGAACAGGTGGATATTCTCAAAGAAGAGTTTACCGCAATTTCCCCGGAGAAATGGCAGAGGAGTACGTATAATTCCTGGTTGTATACATTAAAATCTTTATCGGAGATTCCTGCTGGTGCGGTTCCGGATTGTATGAAAACAGGATTATGGCAGCGGGAGAAACTGAATACCCAGATGGCATCCTGGGCAGAACTCAGGCATGACAATATTCTTTATGCAAAACAGACCATGATCCCGTCCCCCTGGAATGAAGGAAGGGGGTTGGTCGAACCTTATCCGGAATTTTATGCACGGCTTCAGAGGATATGTGGTCAACTCGTCAATACGATGGATACCTGCGGGATCGATCTTCCGGTACACAGGGCTAAACTTCATATACTTTCTGTGTGGGCCGGGAATTTCGGCAGGTATGCAGAAAAAATAGTGGATGGAATACCCCTTACAGCCGAAGAACAGCGTGACATAAAAACCTGGGGCCTGGATCTTCTTAGCTTCTTCAGTTCCAAGGAACTCCCGGAAGATGATCCCGAACTAATTGCAGATGTTGCTTCCAGTTCCATGACCGGGGAAGTTCTTCATGAGGCAGTGGGAAAGCTGAATCCCATTATCCTGCTTTACAAAGATTCAAATGACAATAAAAACCTGGCTGCTGTCGGGTATGTGATGAGCTATTATGAGCTTATTGAACCGGACTGGAACAGGTTGAATGATGATGAATGGAAAGAGAGATTGGCCACGGACCCGCCATCAAGACCGTCCTGGACCACGGGGTATTGCCAGCAATAAAAATATGATGAAAGCGGCATGATGAACAAGACAGCCACGGGTTGCGCTGCCGCGTAACCTGTGGTTTTTTTTAATCATTAACGTTTCTGTACCGGGTTGTTTTTTATTAGTTCTTGTTGATTAATTACAGCTATTTTTTATTATATTTTCCTGGATTCCTGGCTTCCTTATAAATAATTTTTTTTACTGAAAGCAAGCTTGAATAAATTAACAAGAACTAATTACGGAATCTTTTTTCTGCCAGTTTCTCTATAGCATTTATCTTGTTTTCGATTTTTTCATACGATTCTTCGTGTTTGTTTTTTAGCTGTCTGATCTTATGGAGCCAGAAATAAAACTTGTCCTTATTCTTTTTATGTGCGATCTTTTTTAACGTATCCGGCAGAAATTTGATAAAATATGAATTTTCCCCTGGAACCTCATCAATCTTTAACAATAATTCATGGATTTCTTCTTCTTTGGTCATACACACACAATCGAGCAGGATAGTATGTAACATTTCCAGTTCCTCAAGATCAAGGTCTTTCAGGTTCCCCGGGAACAGTAATTCAAAGAAATGAATCGATTGGAGTGTTATTTTTTTATCTTTTAGATTTGTTTCCAGAACCCCTGATTGTTCATCCAGGGTAAAATGCTTTTTTAGTTTTTCCTGTGAAAATCTTTTCGTAAATAATAATCCCACGGATTTTCTGAGGATCACTTCATCTATTTTCTTTGCTGAATGCGTTCCCGGTTTCTTTTTTGTATCAATAATCAATATAAACTCGATATTGGTATTAAGTCTCCCGTTACTCTGCTTGCCGCCCCGGTATTTTGTATATTCATTGGTGACAATAGATAATTCTCCTTTTTTTAAGCAAATATCCTTCATATCATGAAAAGGGATAATGCCTTCGGTACTGTAACTTATAAGAATATAGTGTGCGTCTATATTTTCTATCAAATCCTTAAAAACAGCCAGAGCTTTATCTCTATAACAATACAACGACCTGGTTTTTATCCAGTCTTTCCGGATAGCGGCTTTTTCCTTTAATACCCCCTGTTCATCAAACAGCAGGGGTGCAGGGATTCTATCCCATAACGCAATAGTGTTGAGCATATGGTAGTTACTGCCATACTGATGCTGGTTATACGGTGGATCGAGGTAGGCAATATCAATAGTACTGAATGCATTGTTTTTTATAAGCCTGTTTGCATCCTCTTTAAAAACAGTACACGGGAACCTGCTGTCTATTAAAACGGGCATGTGCAACTGTATTGGTGAAAGGATTCTTGTTAACGCATTGCTGCCGTGTCCCCCGAATCCTTTGTGGCATGCTTTAAAAACACCCGATGTATTGGTATGGGTCGCTGCTTCGTAGAGCAGAAGACTCAAGACAAGGTGTCTCTTTTTCATGTTTGCCGCATCGCTTTCTTCCGGCGGGAATAGTATATCCAGTTTATTCCTTATTTTATCTATTGCCAGGGCATTGTCCCTTGTATAAAAAAGCCTTTCTTTTTTAAAATCCGTCTTTTCTATATGAAACGAAGCAGGTGCATAATATTTCGCAATATACTGCTCATCCGGCCCCGGGTTTTCAAGACGGTTAAAATCTTCAAGCAACTTTGCCAGGGTCTGAAATGATCCGAATAAGAAAGGGATATCCTTTGCGTTTATTCCGAGATATGCGCTATTAATGATAAAGGAATATTCCTCCCAGTCATTTGAATATACCTTAAAATTCAGGAATTTCGCAAACCGGGATACAACCCCGCTCCCCGAAAAAAGGTCAAGGAAGGTGCTCTCTGCTGGTATTCCGGCACCGATATCAGGATAGATTGAACAAACCGCTTTATAAATTAAAGGTAATAATTTTCTTTTATTTCCAATATAGGCGATTATTTGTTTTGTCAGATATTCATGTTCGAAATTCATCTATTTTAAGCAATTCTCACTGCCAGAGAGTGATAGGATATATTGACTTTATATCCAGTCATATTTTATAATACAATAGAAATCGATGGCTGTTCAACAAGTTGAACCACAATTGTAATTTATATAAGGTGCTTTACAACCATTAATGGAGTAATTATTGTGCTGGCGAAAATAGAAACAGTAAAACACATTTATGGCATAGATACCGGCTTTATTTCATATATTGTACGAACTGCCCAGCTTTTCAAAAGTATTATCATTATCGAAAATATGATAACAGGAAAAAGGGCGAATGCACGAAAACTCAAGGAACTCTTCAATCTTTGCACAACGTATGATACAGACGTAAAAATCGAGGCAACCGGAGAGGATGAGGAAGACGCGGTAGAAGCAATGAGCAATACCTTTCATCTGTTTGCCGAAAGAAAAATATTCGATTCAAAAGATGTTGATGAAAGGATTGAAAAGGCGTATTTAAAACTGGAAGAAGATATTATGGCAAGAAGGGAAAAGATAAATAATAAAGATGAATAATGAAACTAATTGGGAAGCAATTGCTGCGGATTTTCCCATCAATCAAACATATATCTGGTTTAATAGTGCCGGACATATACCGCCGGGCAGGCATGTTATTCAGGCAATAAACCGTTTTATGGAAACATACGCCCACCACGCTTTACAGGGACATAACTTTGTATATCCGGTACTGTGCAGGAACATTAAATCGGTTCTTTCCGGTCTTTTAGGGTGCCCGGAAGATGATGTGGCGCTTATTCATAATACAGCCGAAGGGATTAATTTTATTTCTCATGGACTGAACCTGGCTGCCGATGATGAGGTACTTCTTCTTGAGAATGAATACCCGAGTAATGTCTATCCATGGGAACATTGGAAGAATAAAGGTGTTACATTACGCTTTGTACCCAATGCACTTACCCCGGAGGATTTTATTCATAATCTTAAGAAAAGCATTACCCGGAATACAAAGGTAGCAGCCCTTTCTGCGGTACACTGGTGTACCGGCATGCCTTTCCCATTAAAAGAACTATCCGGTATATGTAAAGAACACAATATCGAACTTGTACTGGATATATCCCAGGGTGCCGGTCAGGTCCCGGTTCATATTGATGAATGGCAGATCTCGTTTTGTGCAGGTTCTTCCTGGAAATGGCTCCAGGGTCCCCCCGGTCTGGCTATCCTGGTCATTAAAAAAGAAAAAATCGCTTCCCTTACTCATTTATTTAAAGGCCCGGGCGCGGTTGTATCACCCAGGGAATATTTCCCGTACAGGGACGAACTGATTCCCACAGTGGAACGTTATGTTTATTCAACTCCAAGTCTGGCAGACTGGGTCTATTTTGACGCGAGTCTTTCATACCTTGCAAAAATCGGATTTCCTCATATATTTGAGCGTATATGGGCATTATCGGAGTATCTGTCCGGTCATCTGGCAGATCTTGGATTTTCCGTTCTTAATCACGGCTTTGCCCCTGTCCGGTCCGGGATTGTTGTTGCCGAACACAAGAAATTCAGTTCTGCACAGCTTGTTGAAAAACTCAAGTCACAGAATATCATCTGTGCGGACCGCGGCGGCAGGGTTCGTTTTTCTGTTCACCTCTGTAATACTTTTGAGCAGATTGACAGGGCGAAAGGTGTGCTGAAAGGGATTGTGGGGTAGGGTATTACCTTTTTTTTATCTTTTTATAATAAAAGGTTCTCGCCTTTTCTGCAACGGTATACCCGCGGTAATAAAGGGAATTAAGGATGACATCATATGAACCATACCGGTGAAAGAAATCCCCGCCAAAACCGGTTTTAAAACGGTAAAGACCATACATGGGATCTTCCGGCTCATTACACCGGGGTATACCGAAAAAGTCATAAAACCTGCATCCGTTCTCCCGGGCAAGCCGGATTGCTTCCCACTGCAATGCATGATTGGGCATATAATTCCTTTTATTGTTGGAGGATGCCCCGTACATATACCAGGCAGTTTCCCCTTTTATAGCCATTATGATTCCTGCAACAAGTTCATCCTCCACCCGGGCGGTAAGAAGTTTTACCGATATCTTTTCATGCACATACTCTTTTGCAAGCCGGAAAAAAGCAAAATAATAGTCCCGGGAGTGAAGTGCGATGCGGTCCCGGGCAGCAGTTTCCAGGTAAAGATCAAACCATTCCCCGAGTTTCTCCTCCCCGCATTCTTCTACTTTTACGCCTTTTTTTTCTGAAAGCCGTATATTATACCGTGTTTTATGCTTCATGGAAGCGAGGATATCTTCTTCCGGCCTGTCGAGGCGGAGTATGACCGTATGCCGGGGTTGAATGTCCGTGGTTGCTTTACGCAGCATTTTCCCTGGTGTAAGCGGTCCCGGAAGGTTGTCTTTGCCCAGCCTTCCCCATGGGAGATCAAACCTTAAAAATGTTATACTTTGTGGCAAAAAGTGTTTCAGTTCCTCTGCAATGGCGATAAGCAGTGTTTCTTTTCCATCACATGGTTCAGGAAACGGCGGACCCATAGGAATATACCCGATATGAAGACCCAGACCGAAATTCCTTAACAGCACAAGCATGGTATAAGCAGTATCTTTATACACTATTTTTATCGGAAACGGGTCCCAGCCAAACTGGCTTTTCAGATGTGCCCAGAATTCCGTCTGGAAAAGGTGTTCATTTGAATGAAGCTGTTCCGGGAGTGTTTTCTCGATATATATATCTGTCACATCAGGTTACTTTCCCATCCCTGACCTTGACCGTTGCCACCGGGCCTGTACTGCTTGTAAGTTTTTTATCATCAACATAAAGGTGATGGTCCTTTACTTGTAACAAAACCTCAAAGAACTCTTCAATAGAAATAACCGGAAAGGTTCCGGCAGGTGTATTCTCAAAACCTTCTGGTATAATTCGTTCCCCGGGAACCGCATTCTCTGCCGTAATCACTTCAACAATACCTTCCGCTTCGGCAGCTAACAGCATCCCATTGCTTTCCACTCCCCTGAGTTTGGCCGGTTTAAGGTTCGCTACAAGAATGATGTTTTTCCCGAGTAATTCTTCCGCACTGTAATAGGGAACGAGTCCGGATACAATTGTCCGTTCCTCTTCCCCGAGGGTAATCGTTTCTATATAAAGTTTATCTGCTTTGGGGTGACGCTGTACATCGGTTATTCTTGCCACCCGGAGATTCACCTTTTCCATAAACCTGTCACAATGTGTTTCACTCATACCATACTCCTTTATAAAATCGGTTATCCTTTTCTCTTTTTCCTTCCTCTTTCATTTGTACCGGTAATAAAAGAAAAGGTCAAGGGAGCCTTTTAAGATGACGGTGACTCATACTCCTTTTCCAGTTCTGTATATGCGACTTTGCCGATTTTTGTCAAAGGCAGGGAAGTCCTGAACTCTATGGAAGATGGGATACTCCATGTATTAAGATGTTGTGTGCAGTATGCAATAAGCTCCTTTTCTTTCCCCGGGGAAGCTTTCCCGCTGTTTTTTAGAACAACATACGCTTTTATCGTCTGCATTTTATAAGGATCGGGTATCCCGATAACACAGGAAAGAGAAACATCCGGATGACTGTCGAGTACTTCCTCTACCTGTATGGGAGAAACACTTATCCCGGAAACCTTGATAATACGCTTTATACGTAATTTGAAATAGATATATCCGTCCCTGTCCATGGAACAAAGGTCCCCGGTATGAAGCCAGATCATATTATCTGGATGCTTCTGTAATGTCTTTGCAGTATCCTCCGGGCTGTTTAAATACCCGAGCATTAAGGTAGGGCCGGAAATGCATAACTCACCATCCGTGCCCGGTTCGACTTCATCCGTGGTACCCTTGTGAACAATCCTGGCCATCATATCCGGGAGCGGGATCCCGACGCTCCCTTCCCTGTATTGATTCTTCGGTGTGACAATACAAGCGGTAACAGATTCGGTGAGTCCGTACCCTTCAAGCAATTGTGCATCCCCCCCTTGCCGTTTTATAAGTGCATCAAATCCTTTTTTAATGCTGTGAGGAAGTTTGTCCCCGCCTGCATAAGCTGTTTTAAGACATGCAAGATTTATTGTATTCATCGTTTTATCCCGCAAGAGTGCTTCATAAAGGGTGGGGACGCCGGCCATGTATTGCGGTTTTTCTTTTTTTATAAGGGCAGCAACTGTTTTTGCAGTAAAGCGGGGGACAAGAACGCATTTCCCCCCTGCTATTAAAAATGTATGAATGCATACACCGAGTCCGAAACCGTGAAAGACCGGGAGGATGGCGAGGATGATATCTGTTGCTTCGATGGGACCCTGTGTCGCGGTCTGGAGCCCGAGACAATTGAAATTCCTGCTTGAAAGCATTATTCCTTTCGGGGTCCCGGTTGTACCTCCCGAATAGAGGATAACCGCGCATTCCCCCGGTGTTAAAGGAGTTCCTTTACATTGCTGTATCACCGGGCTGGAAACAAAATCATCCCACCATAAAATACGATTGTCATTCTCCGGCGGCTTTTTAATCTTTCTTCCTTTTGTAAGGTAAAAAGCTATTGCCGTAAACGGGGGAAAATATTCGCTTATCTTTGTAAGAAGGAGTGTTGTCACTTTTGTCCTGTCCAGGCAGTCTGCAAAATTATAATAAAACGCATCCAGTGTTATTGCCCATATACTGCCGCTTTCCTTTAAATAAAATTCGATCTCCGACGGGGCCGAAAGCGGATGTATCATACTGGCGATTGCACCGATTTTGTTCAGTGCATAGAATAAGATGAGTGCCTGGGGACAGTTGGGAAGGCAGATGGTAACGGTATCCGATTTTTTAAGGCCGGAGGAGAGAAAGGCATCTGCTGCATGATCTATTTCAGCAAGAAAATCACGGTACGTGGAACGGGCACCCATAAAACTATATGCGGTATTATCCGGATAACGCATTGCAGCATCATGAACCATTTCATACATTGTTTTTTCCGGGTACTCTATTGAATGCGGAATTTTCCCGTAAAAATTAAGCCATGGCTTTTTTTCGTACATGAAGTTTTCCTTTCAAGTATAATACTTTATCACTGGTTTATTGTATTGCACCTTATATATATTACAATTGGGCTTCAACTATGTTGAAGAGTATTCCAGGATTTTTTCCGTTTGCAGTTCCCCGGCATCGAGTAATTCAGGGTATTTGATTAATTGAGTGAATAAAAGGATGGATCTGGCACAATAAAATCCTTCGGTAATTCTTTCATCCAGGGTAAAAGAAACATTGATACAATCCCTTGCCCGTATCTGGTTATACTCATCGACCAGGGCTTCTTTATGCATTTTGCCGATAACCAGGAAAATACTCGCACTGCCATACTCGAACAGATGATGGTAAGGGGCATCCAGGCCGATACTGCCCAGATTCGCCATGTAAACACTGGTATATAAGGGAATCGCTTTTTGAAGGATCTGCGGAAGTATGTTGTGGTAGTCCAGCCAGCGAATAAGCCAGGCAATAATGTTTATGATTGGCCGGGGGAGTACCGCGATAAAATCAATAAACCTGTCATCATCCCCCTTTTTCTCGCTTCGTGCATCGGAAAGATGATGTGCCACCTTTTCCTTTATTTCGGCAAGTGTTTCCGTTCCCGAGAAGATAATCTGTGCATTTGTTTCTTCGGCTTCTTCGGTGAGTTCCTTTTTTACAATAAAGGTAAGTCTGGTATCTTTATGCTCATAGATTCTCTGTCCTGCTATAAAGCGATTCAACTGGGGGCGCAATTTCATTGTCCGCGAAATCGCAGCGAGGAACACATGAAAAAGAGTGAATCTCTCTTCGCGGGATCTCCCATCATTTATTTTACCAAGATATTCAAGGGTAGTGGTCATATCTATTTTCTGGGTAAAATAAATGATCGATTCCGTGCGGGTTTTCATAAGATAAGGGAATATGCGCCGGAATGCAGGGAGGTTTTTCAGGTAAATTCCGTCCTTGCGCTTTTTAAAAGCCATAGCTGCTCCTTATCCATATAAAAATGATAAAAAAATATACAGCAGGAGGCGGATACTGTCAAGTCTATAATTTCTACGGGATGTGAGTAACCCGGTCGCCTGGTTTAAATGGACAGGGATTTATTTTGCACCCGGATTTGATATGTCCAGTACAACCAGCACATCATCAGTAGCATTAACGGCATATGCATACAACCCATGAACTGCAATCCCTTGAGTACGATACAATCCGATAATATCGACAATAAATGGACTTTCGGGAAGAGAAACGATATTTCAAAAAGATGAAAAGATGACCTCAATAACCGGCATATTATTCATCCCTTCTCGAATTCCTTCTCCTGAATTCTTTCACCGGCTCATTTTTTGCCAGCATATCATAATACCGTGGTTTCCTGTAGGCATCCCCCCAGACTTCACGGTTCCTGTATTCCCGTAATCTGTCCATATCGAATTCCGCAATATAAATTCCCTCGTTTTCATCTGCTTCCACTACTTTTGTATCCCGGGATTCCTCATCCGGACCGAATGCCATGCAGTCAAATGCGATTGAATGGCCGTTTTCCTGCGGGGCTGCATAGTTGCATAAAGCAATACCGGTCATATTTTCAAATGCCCTTGTTTCCAGCTGGTTTATTCTATGTTGTTCCATGGTACAGGCATTTGGCACAATAATCAATTCCGCACCTTTGATACAGAGAATGCGGGCAGATTCGGGGAATTCCCTGTCAAAACAGATCATCGCTCCAATATTTACAGACCCGTTCTTAAATGGTAAGCGGGAGACATAAAAATCACTCCCGGGAGTCAGGATCGCTTCCCTGTCAAAATCACAGGTATGTATTTTCGAGTAGTGAAGAATATCATTTCCCTTTTTGTCTATAATCAAAACAGTATTATACAGGCGGTCTTTTATCTTTTCCAGGAAGGTAATGGCAATCGCGGTCTTTATCTTTTTTGCCATTTCTTTGTATTCCAGGACAAATCTGCTTTCCAGGGTTACCGCATGTTTGACATATTCTTTAACCCCTGTCCCTGTTACCGGAAGGGAATACCCGGTACCTTGTACATTACTATCGTGCCTCAACGAATGTTGAGGAGTGTTCCACATCTCGGGGAAAAGAATCAGGTCGCAATTCATCTTCCCGGCGGTTATACAATAATCCAGACCCTTTTGCAGATTTTTTTCCTGGTTCAATCCATATGAAATGAGTTGAAGCAATGCAATGCTGAATGTATTCATAGTTTTATATATCCGGTACTGCTTTTAAGGTAAAAATAAAGGGTATTTTATCCTCGTACCCGGGCAAATACCACCATCCATCATCTTTTTGTATCATATCCGGCAAACCCTTGAAAAAGAGTTTATTATATTCATGAAAATATATAATTTTCATACCGGCTTTTATCAGGGAATTAAGGATATCGCCTGTTGTCCATGTCCATTCATATGTATCATTTTTTATAGTATAGCCAGAATCCGAATAGTCCGTATCCCCGGCAGGAAAGTGAATTGGATCCCTCCTGTTGCTGAAATACGGGTAATGTACTTCCGGAATACCGGATTTTTGCTCATTAAACAAAAGGCAAAACGGATGTGAATCCATAATGTAAAAGAACCCGTCATCTTTTACATAAAAACGTATTATTTCAGCCCATTTGTCTATGTCTTTGATCCAGCATAAAACACCCTGTGAAGTGTAGACAATGTCGTATTTTTCATTATGGTACCGGGGGAGTTCGAAAATATTGGAATGAATAAACCGTGCATCGATGTTTAATTCATTTGCCAGGCCCCTGGCGATTTCGATGGACTTTGCGGAGAAATCCACCCCCGTCATACAGGCGCCATGATATGCCCAGGACAATGTATCTGTCCCGATATGGCACTGTAAATGAAGCATTTTCCTGTTTTTCACTTCCCCCATTTCACGTAACTGGATTTCATCTATAAGTGAGCCATTTTCCTTTAGCATTCGGATATTGTACGATGCAAGATGTACCGGTGCGACCTCATCCCAGAATAATTGATTTTGCTGTTCAGGATTTTTATCCATTTCCGCCTTCTTTCGTTATATAATACTCCTTACGCCCTTTTTTATTATCGCCATGATTGTAAAATTTTTTAGGACATGAATCTATCTTTAAGAAAGGCCTTTAACATACTATAATATAGTAATATAATCCCGAAAATCATCTATGATGATAATCATCAGAGATGTAATAAGGAGAACGATACATGCCTTTTACCCCATATCATTTTGGAATACATGCGGCAATCTCAATACCCCTTCGAAAATATATTGATATTCCGGTATTTATCCTGGCAAATGTAGCAGTTGATATAGAGCCATTGATTGTTATCTTATTTCAACCGGAGTATCCTTTACATGGTTATTGTCATACCTTTTTATTCGGATCTGTGATAGGGATACTCCTTGCTTTTATCATGTATATGTCCAGGGGGGTGATTGATACCATCGTATCAGTAGTACATTTGGAATATAAGCCGCGCTTCATAACATTAATTGTATCCGGGATAACAGGAGTCTGGCTTCATATCCTCTGTGATGCGCCTTTATACACCGATATGAAGCCCTTTTTCCCTTTGGAGAATAATCCTTTCTACAGACTTGCTTCCTCTTTCACTATCTACTGGATATGTAGACTGGCATTTATTCCGGCAATTATCCTGGGGACAGTTGCTTTTCTTACAGAAAGAAAGAAGAAAAACAACACCTTATGATGCAGGCACTACCCGGTGTTTATCATGGTTTTCTTTTACCGGATCCGTGTCTTTTTGTACTGCTATAAGCGGCATTCCGCATTCCGGGCATTTATCCGGTTTGGTATATATTTTATCACCTTCACATCTCGTCTGGCATATATATTTCATAATATCTTACCTCCAGAAAAAAATTTTTGATTAACTATCACTATTTATAAAAACATATTTGACCCGGTTAAGGTTACAGACAGAGAGTATTTTCACCGGACATATACTGGCAAAAATCCCCACACAGGCGGATACCGCCTTTTTAGAATTATCTGAAAAAGTCGGTTCAATCCTGGAGAAATATAAAGACTCGTTAAAAAAGAAAAAAGAAGCCCTGGAACTCGATGCAAAGATGGTGGCCGAATATGTCCTGGCCTTACGTAAACGGTATAAGGAACAGACTGCTTATTTGAGATCCCTTGATAAAACATCAGAAGAGTTTTTTAAAGGATATGCTGAACTTTATAATCTGGCCTGGGCTATCCGGGAGTGTTGGTACAGGCGGCCAGGTCGTCTGGGAGGAGGTGTAGGATGGGTGTTTTGTTGGAAGATTCTCTTATATGGTGAGATTAGCGCTGCATGGTTGGGAGGAGAAGTTCCGGGATTGTAAGTTTTGCTATTAATTATTTTATAAAAAGTCTTGCAGGAAATTTTATCTTTTTCTATAATGGAAAGTATGACGATTTCCTATAAAATAAAGACTCTCACACCACTTTGGACAGGTGGGGTTAATCAAAATTGCGACAGGCTGCATGAGACAAGCATTATTGGAAGTCTGCGCTGGTGGTACGAGGCGTTTATCCGGGGACTGGGAGTAAAAGCCTGTGACCCTACCGATTCAACTTGTAAGGACAGCAGTCATTGTGCTGCCTGTGAGTTGTTTGGATGCACAGGCTGGGCAAGGAAGTTTCGACTTCTTGTTTTGGATGAAAATGATTCTATAGCCCAAAAAATTGAAAGTGAAAAAGGTTATAGTCTGAAATTGATTCCACTAAAGCCTATTCAGGAAGAGGAAGTTTTTCTCTTGTTTCATACGTTACAGATAATCTCCGATATTGGTTCAATAGGTGGGAAAACTGTATTAAAACCTTCTGAGATAGTTGTTAAAAACAAAAAAGCACACCATGCAGATTATGGTTTAATTCAACTCACATCCACCTATGAAGGTATTATTTTTCAAAGGGAACAAATCATCAATTATTTAAATCAATTCAATAAAGTAAAAGTAAAAAACCAGGAAAAGGATTATCCTGTTCTTACCAATTTCTGGTTTATCAGAAATTATTATTTGTCACGGGAACAAATAAATACAATTACCGGGAAAGATCTAAATGGGAGATATAAAAATAAAGCTACCGATTTACAAAAATGGATGGGTGGTGAAAGGGCTGTGAGTAAAAAAATTTTTTCATTCCATAATAATATCGGAAAAAGAACATGGGGATACGCAAAAGGTGAAGAATTAGATAAAGTAAAAAAATTACTTACAGAGAATGGAATTAAAAATATCGATACCGGGAAGAGCTTGTTAGAAAATATTTTTAAGGAAAGGACTTCAAATGGCGGCTAAAGAATTCCTGGCTAAAAATAATATATATTTAGATGAAGATGGAAATATAAATTTTGACAAAAAAACAATTGAAAACGCGATAAAAAGACTCACCAGTATTGATTATACTGTTTATTCAAAAATACAGGCCGCTTCTTCAGCAATCTTGAATGTTAAACCTCCTTTTACAGATAAAAAAAACAAAATGAAACCATTTGATGAAAAAGCTTTTGTCATAGCAGACAGGGCAAATAAAGATTATTTTAGTCTTATAAAATATGTTCATAAACCTGAGTTTGATAAACAAATCGAGGATTATTTATCTCCTTTTCATCTCCTCAAGCCATGTTTTGATATTATTCACTTAATACCATATTCCTTCTTTCTACAATTCAAATTCACCCTTGCCAAACCATTCATTTCACGAGATGATGAGGTCTTTTACATTATTGAAAACCCGGTAAAAAAGGATAAAGTCTTTAAAGTACCAATGATCTCTCCTTCCGGCTGGAAAGGTAACCTGCGCTGGACAGCAGGCAGGAATTTCATCGATACACTCACTTCTCGTGAAGATGAAATCTTTACAAACCGGCTGCAGTTGATTCGTCTGTTTGGAAACGAAACTGAAACGATTAATCACTATTATAATAAATGTATCCGGCAGAGATTAAATAATAAGATAAAAACAGAAAAAGAAAAGGAAGAAATTGAACAAAGAATCGGCAAACAATTCAAACAATATCTGGAGAAAGCAATTCCTGCAATAAAAGATTCCACCGGGCTTCAAGGCAGGCTGCACTTTTACCCTACTTTCTTTGATAAAATCGACCTGGAAGTGATCAATCCCCACGACCGGAAAACCAGGGCTGGTAAAAATCCTATCTATTTTGAAGTTGTTCCTGCCGCTACCACCGGCGTTTTTAGTTTAGTCTGGTTTCTCTTTGACCTGGCAGAAAACAAAAGCTGTTGCAAACAAGCACTAAAAGAGGACTGGGATATTCTGAAAGCGGCTTTAAAGAATATGTTTTTTCTATATGGTTTTTCTGCAAAGAAAACCAGCGGCTTTGGTGTTATTGAAAATTCCATTCGCGATACACAATTCACGATAGCTGGAACAAAGGTTGATCTACAGGATAATAAAGAAAAATTTTTTAATGATTTCCTGAATCAGATTGATAAAGCTGTGACGGAGGTTGTCAATGAATGACCTGTTAAAAGTACTTGCAGATAATCGCGACAACATCCTGCTGGCAGAAATCGGGGCGATGATCCATAACATCGGGAAGATGAGTAAAGAACATTTAATCGAGTTGAAATTCGATTACCATAAATATTTTGGCGACTGGCTGTATGATTTATTAGTCAGCAAGCCCAATGTACAAAATGACAAAGATTGGAAAGAAGAGTGGAAGCATGCACAGAAAGCTTATGACAAATTTTACCCACGGCAACTAAAATCACTCTTATCCGATCTGAAAGTATCGTTTAACGTTCCCCCCTTGAATGACAGACAGTACGAATTACGGGAATTTTCATCCTTAATTATAAAGAATCTTTACAATAAGCAGAAGCTTGATAATGTATTAGGAAACAAAACCTCTCTCCTGGGCAAGTTGCTGGAGGAATCTCACAGCCGTGCTGTCGGTGGTGATAAGGGCTTTATACTCAATGATATATGTACCAATCAACAGGAAAGAAATTTTATACACTTAAGCAGTGCTTTCGGCTATGAAGCAGACAATATATCGAAGAGAAATATCAATATCGAAAAGGATTGCTTTCTCTTTAATTTACAAACACGGCTGCAAAAAGTATACGATTTTTTACACCAGGACAAGAATGCGAAAACAGATTCCGAAAAGAAATTCTGGACTCAATTTTATACTGATTTCCAGGAGACCCTGCAAAAACATCTCTCCCCATATATTGCGGACACCCGTTATCCTGTTAATGATATTGATCTCTACAGTTTTCACCATGCCACAGCCGGCTTTTTTAAAGCCGGCATCGCCAGGATTCTGCTTGATCCGCTAAATAAATTAAACTATGAGAATATCAGTAATTTTGAATGGAAATTACTTACAGTAAGATATAATGGTCTGGATTACATGATGCAATCCGGCACAGTGAATGATATATTGGGAAAACAACGTGTACTGAAATGGACCCTGGATGCCGTCAAATCCCTGCTTGAAGTCACGTATCCCATCGCATATGAAATATACCGGGATGAAAATGGATCGGTATTTCTTTTCCCGGACCTTAAAAATAGTGAAGATGAAGTGTATAAAGAAATTTGTGAGAATATTGAAATCATTTTTAAAGAAGTATTAAAGAAAGATATAAAACCCGTAATCCATTTATTATCAGAACCAAAACGCCAGTTGACTCAAATGGGTAAAATTATTTCTGAAAATACCCCCCGGTTTAATCAGTTTTATCCTGATTTTAACCCCGGCAAGCCAACAAGGAATGTTGATTTATGCCAGTCGTGCCATCAGCGTTTT
This sequence comes from Spirochaetales bacterium, assembly GCA_016935735.1. Lineage (GTDB taxonomy): Bacteria > Spirochaetota > Spirochaetia > SZUA-6 > JAFGRV01 > JAFGRV01. The sequence continues at coordinate 32,650 of JAFGQK010000165.1, forward strand.
ATCGGACATGGCTTAACCGGCATCGATTTAGAAAAGGCGACGGTGCGAAAAATCTGCGGCGTCTGTTTTGAACGGCGGGAAAACCGGGCAGAGAATTGGTGGGAAGACGAAAACGATAAATCCATATGGATGGATGAAATAGCAGATGACTCCGGACAGGTAGCGTTGATCACGGGAAAGTTTGAATTGCAAAACTGGTTGGATGGCTGGTTGTTGAATAGTATGCTGGGGAAAACTTTTCGTGAAGTTATCGAGAAAAGACATAGTTTAATTAAAGAGTATAAGGAAAATTTAGAAAAAGAGATTACGAAGGGTATAAATTGTACTTTTCAACCTAATGCAACAAATGAACTCCGGGATAAAATTACTGAAACAATTCAGGAATTAAAAGCTCTAATTGAATCATACAAAGAAGAAGAAATTATAAAGAACAGTGAACGATTAAATGAATTACAGGCAGAAGCAAATATGCTGATTGAATCCCTGGAAAAAGAATTTACAGATGCAGGAATCTCAATCTCATATACAGAGAGGCCGTTTGTACTGTTTGATTATTTAAAAAGCAAAATCAGAACTTCTATAGATTCATTATCTCCTTATCTAAGTTTTAATCCAAATAATCAATATAAGGATATCAGTGAATTTGATAATTTCCTTAAAAAAGAAAAAGATAGCTGGGAAATTTATCGAGGTGATAATAAGAGTTGTTTTCTATTTGTTAATATGAAACCAGCATCATTTGCCCGTCTTTCCCGTATATGGCAGCAGACCCGGGAATTCAATAAGTATATCTCTTCTGCAATAGTGGAATCATGTATGAGTTCCATAAAACGCCGGCGGCAGCATATTGAAGCGACTACTGATCCTGGAAAAAATAAATTTAAAACATCACATGTGTATGAATTTAAGCAGGGAAATGTATCATTCAGTCTCTATTGCACAAAAGGAAATGAAAACGACAACGGTAACCTGAAATTTGTTTCAGCAAGTAATTTGGATTACCTTAAAAAACAGTTACAGTTCAATTGGAAAGATGTATTAACGAAAGGAACAACTCTGCTGGAAACAGAAGAGAAATTGCAGATAAAGATTGAATTTGTCCAGGAATCGGATAAAGCGTATTATCCCTATATTCCTATTCTTGCTGAACCGCAGTTATTCATGTTTTTAGTACCTGCTGCTCATGCTGTTGATATCGCATCGATGATAAGCAGGCAGTATAATGAGCAATTCTCCAAAGTCAAAAATCGTCTGCCACTGAATATCGCAGTTGTATTTGCAAAACGAAAACAGCCGCTCTACACAATCATGGAAGCAGGCCGGAAAATGATAGAAGGATTTGATAACAGTCCGCTTTTGTGGAAGGTTCAGAATGATGCAACTTTTAATGATACAGTAAAATCAGTTGTACTTGATTTACAGGCAAAACGACATGAAAAAGATACGAATGCCCATAATTTAAAATGGGAAATCAGTACCCGTCTTGGTGACCCCGCAAGAATTGATTATTATTATCCATATTTCTATACACATTATACACAGGAAAAAGAGATCGGGAACCGTATAGATATTTTCCAGGCCCCATTATTGCCAGGGAAAGATTCTCCCTGGTATTACCTGTGCCATGTAAAGGAATTGAAAAAGGGCGACCATGTTTATATCACTCCCGGTTTTTTTGATTTTGAATTTCTGGAAGTACCCGGGCGCCGTTTTGATTTGTATTGCAGCAATAATAAACGTTTACCCCGAAAAACAAAGCCATTTCTATTGGATGACCTGGATCGATTACAGAAAGCATGGGAATTGATTTCCAACGGCGGTTTAACGAATACTCAATTCCGGGGACTGCTGGAGGTGATCGAAAGCAGGCGCGAATCCTGGTTAAATAATAATCCGTCAGATGAAACATTCAGCAAATTTGTTGAATACACTATCCGGGCACAGGCAAAGGAATGGTATCAAAAACTGAAACCAGAGGAACAGGAATTGATACGCGAGTTTGCACTGAAAGGGTATTTGCTCGATGTTTTTGAATTGTTTATTAAAATACTGAAAAAGAAAGTTGAAGGAGAATAAACATGAGCCATACTAAGGTGAAATCCTATTTACTCATGACGCTGGATCCTGTTCATGTCGGTACCGGTGGTTATCGTCTGGGACGGGTGGATAACAGTATAATCCGGGAACCGGGCACAAAGTTACCTAAAATTCCGGGAACATCTTTGAATGGTGCCATCCGAATGTACGCATCCTATGCGTTTCAAAAGAAACAGTGCGCCGGGCAAAGCGATCATTGCGGACAATTAACCTGCCCGATATGCTATACATTCGGCAGTATAAGCGGCGGGGAAAATAATCAGCAGGCCAGGGCAGGTACAGTTAATATTTTTGATGCACATATTCTATTCTTTCCTGTCTGGTCCATGACAGGGCCGATATGGATCACGACGAAAAATATTTTAGATCGTTTTTACTGGAATAATTCAGAAATCCCGGATTTTAATGATGAACAATTTGCAAGTACCTTTAAAAGAACAAATGCGTTGAATTTTGGTTGGGTAATGCTTGAACCTGCAAATGATACGCCGGTAACGATTTCACCGAATAATGGCAATAGATATATTGAATATGATGTTATAAAAGAACGGATTGCTGTGGTTTCCGATCATATGTTTTCCAGAATTGTAAATGACAATCTGGAGGTACGGACATCCGTTTCCATTAATCCCGAGACAGGTGCTGCTGAAAGCGGGGTGCTTTTCACTTATGAAGCAATCCCACGATCTACTTTTATGATAATGGAAATGGTGGTTGATGATTTTAGTGATTCTTTTCCTTCTTTGTCTTTTCTTACGGAACAGTTAGAAAATGTTAATGATCAAGAGAAAAAAGAGTTAAAGCAGGCAAAAGAAAAATTAGAATTATCCTCATTTAAGGATGAATGGAAATCCCCTAAAGATGTGTTTGAGACCGGTCTTTCAAATATTGAAATACTTGGCGTCGGAGGTATGGGAACGCGGGGTTTTGGGCGAATTCGCTGGGTAAAGAGTAATTCAAAACTTAACCAGCAAACTCAAAATAAACAGGAGGGAAGCAAAAATGGCGAATAGAAACCTGGACAAACTGGCTGGCGAGGTAGCATTACAGATCTGTAATCCGGATGAGGTTACTATTGATATACTGGAAAGAATCGCCACCAAGGCCCTTGGTGTGCTGCAGGAGCAAGGAGTGTATGCAATGATAGTATTTTTACTTTCCCGAAGCGGAAATGAGCAATATAATAAGAAAAAGGAAAGTAAGGAAAGTAAATCCGCTATCCTTTGTATTGATTCTCTGAATGGATCGTTAAAGAAAGAACCCATGAATTTTTTGTCATTAAAGTCAAATAACGTAACTCCTCTCCAAACAAAAAATGACAACAACGGTAAGAAAGCTATTCTTCAAATGTACCTGAAAATATCAGAATCATTAGAAACGCTTCTCCTGGTAAAAGAATTCTATGAACAAATCCTGATTTACGTACGACATATATGCAAAGGACTGCAATAATGAATACCTCCGATAAACACAGCCAGCTTTGGAATACGTTTAAAATAGTGTTTCGTTTACTCTCGCCATTACACATCGGTTATAAGAAAATGAGAAATATTCAATACACCCGCCGCTATGTTCCTGCAAAAACCTTATGGGGTGCTTTAACCGCAGCGACTGCCAGAACACAAAACAGCCGGGAATACAATGCTATTGGCGGATCTTTAAAGAGAAATTTAAGATTCAGCTATTTTTATTTATCAGAAAGTCGTTCCGGCAGTAATCCGCTTATTCCAGATTATAATAAATGTTTAAAATTTGGCGGCTATTCAAAAGTTGAATTCGAAAGGAAGTTTTTAGATTCGTATGCTTCAACTGCTCTATCGCCGGATTATAATTCTGCTAAAGAGGAAAGTCTGCATGAAATTGAGATATTGACCCACTATATAAAAGATACCGCAAGTCCAATATTTCTTACTGGTTATATTTTTGAAAAGCAGAATACGGATAATCCATATCCATGGCAGGATGCTTTAAAACTTCTTCAAATTGGCGGGGAAAGGAAATATGGCTTTGGGAGAACAGAATCAATTGCCCCTGAACAAATTAAAAATACAGAAAAATTATTTGATATGTTCAAATTTACATTAAATGAATTAAATCCAAAGATAATAGTAACCAGGGCTTATCCTTTCCCCGGCCATGTCGTGATCTCGCAGAATAAAAGTATTCACGGAGGACAGAATAAAAATGATTCAGAAAAAATTACAGGAGAAACTGAAATTCTGGTTTTCCGAGAAACATCAGAGGCGAATAAATTTGGCTCTGATGTTTCAGATCCAGTAGTCACCTACTGTCCGGGATGTAGCAGCAAATTCAAGGTAGAACTTGAAATTCTTGAAAATTTTATTCTAAGTTCAAATAAAATTTGAGTTGCAGTACTACCGGCAAAGTAGATAGCTTGAGGAAATCCCTTTGAAAAGGGTTCAACCTTAAAATTTCTCCTATTCTCTTTCTTCGTTCACCACAATAAAATTCTTTCCAGCTTACCCCAAAGACACACTTTCCCCTATATTACGAAATAAACTGACGAAATATTTCCCACGACTTTTTCGTATCTCATGCAGTACATTTCACAAATGGCGTATTTTATCCCTTGTTCTCCTGCATATCAGAATGCAGTTAAAAATTCATTATCTGACCGGTACTGGAAGGTTCTTATCGACGTTGACAATGATGATGTTCTGGAAGACATTACCTCTTATATCCATAATAACAAAATAACCGGTACCGGGAAACGGGCAGGCCAGAATTATGAGGCTGTCAGTAATAAGTATTCTGTGACATTGCGAAACAGCAATGGAGTGTTCAGGGAATGGGATTTTGCTTTAGCCAAATGTGATATCAAAGCCAGGGTTGGTTCTGCTGGATACATCTTTTACAGGGTATGTAACTGTCCGTCAATCATCCGGTCTTTTTTTTATTCCCCATCTGGAATTTTGCCCCTGAATCAAGTACACTTTAAGCTGGTTGGTAAAGTGCTCATACAGTGAATTATGGAAAATAAAAGTACGGAGGTTTATTAATGAAAAAATTACCCAACATATTATTCATATGTATGATTATTCTTTTCAGTACAGCAGGACTTTGCCTGGTTTTGCTCTTTACCAGTCATACAATAAATACACAGTCCCATCAGCCTAAGGTTTTTTTCCTGTATTTCCCCTATATCCTGATTCTCACCGGTCTTATTGCCGGTATATGGAGGATTATATTAATAAAAAAAACCAGCCTTATTAAGTGGATTTCATCTGGTTTCGTTATCCTTTCATTGCTTCTGCTTTTATTGGGAACACTCCGTATAGAATATGAGGATATCTGGCTATCCGATTATTACCTGATCTTTTTCATTGGCTCCCTTTTTCCCGTTATTGTCCTGTTAAAAAAACCGAAAAAAGACCTTCCTTTTACAATAAATGCAAGCCTGCTCCTGGGTTTTGAATTATCCATAGTGGCTGTTTTTGTTCTTAATGTGATCGATGGTGCCTTTCATTTATCATTTGTTATCCTGTTTCTTTTACTCATTTTTCCTTCTCTTTATTTCATAAAATTCCGGACAATATCATGGCTGAAATGGGTTTCCCTGGCTGTACTCACCCTGCTGGATATTTATTACATAATCGGATTGATCTTTTTTCGCAAAGGCCCTCTTTTTACATCCAACAGCATTTTCCTCTTCTTTTTTTCTGCTTTTATGGTGATTTTTAACCTTATTTTATTTATCCCCAATCATAGATGGACACGCTTTGTTTTCGCCTTTTATATGTTACTTACTATCCTGGGATTAACCGGGTTTTCCATCACCAAACTGCCGCAGAAAGGGGATTCCTATCATTTATACTATGAAGATAGAAAACTTATTATGCAGCAGAAAGATCATAAAAACAGGAAAGTAATTTATCAGGAAAATATCCGGGATAAGCAGCACGGACGAACAGTCTATATTGAAGAGAGGTTCTTTATTTTCCGTATAGAAAAGGAAATTCATGAGGTACTGTTAACCGGGGTCTGGTATGAGTATGATGATTCAGGGAGTGTATCACAACTCTCTGTATATTCAGATGAAGGAGCCCTTATCTTCCAGGGAAAGGTGGATGAAGAAAAGGTTGTTTCCCCGGAAACCGTGGAAGAACTGGTGAAGATATTGAACAATACGGTACCTGACCAGATTATCGAACTTAATGGTGAATATAGTATAGAATCGAACCTGGAAATTGCCGGAAAAAATAATTTTACCATTACGCCTGTAATGATTACGCGAACAAAGGGCAGACCGAAACCCCCGGTTATAAAGAATCCGTCAGCAGCCAGGAGTGGTCTTGTTCTGAATGATTGCGAAAATGTCAGGATAGATGGTATAGAGCTGACCCTTACGAATGAATCTGCACACTATCCCGGTATTATTACCCTTTATAAATGCAAGAATATTGAAATAAGAAACTGTACTATTCAGGGAAAAGCAGAGTATGGAATATACATTCACGGTTCATGCAGGAATATCCGGATAATAAAAAATACAATCAAAGGATACAGACAGTACGGATGCTTTACCGAATATGGCGACAGTGTTTTCGAAAGAAACTCTTTTGAAAATGCAAACAAAGTACAGGTGGAAAATATTCATTTCACAAAGAACGATGTCATGCAGGTGTATAAAGATTCCTTTGATCTGATATCCGGTTCAATGTATGAAAGCAATTATTATTCACCCCTGGATTTTCAGACATACTCACTCGGGATGTACATGGGAACTCCCGGTCATATGGAATTTGATTCGGGTATGGTTGCTGCGGCAAACAAATTTTCCGGCTCTAAAGGCCTTTCGGATTTATACGATAACTTTCTTTATTATCTTCTGGAGTACATATCGGGGGTCCCGGTATATGTAATACCGGATAAACATGACCGCCAGTCTCAATGGCACCTTGATGAAACCGATATGACGTATTATAACCCTGAATTTATAAGCTGGGCAGGAAAGAACCTCCTGCCTGAACCGGATGACGGGGTATTCGGTACCACTTTTCAGCAGTTATATGATTCCTGTTATAGAAGGTTTTTCCGTGTCCTTGCGGAGACATACGCATATATTCAGGATAATCTCGATATGGAAAATGAAGTAAGTTCTTTTGTGAATGAAGTTAAGCAGGCAGGAACACCGAAATATTATCTTCAAAACCTTTTTTCTCACCTGCAATTCACCACCGATTCCGAGGTAGTACCGGATTTCGGATATGAGTATGAATACCCGGGATATGAAGGGGAGGATCCGGGATATAGTGAAGAGTATAACGGATATGATTATGTAGGGAATTCAGGGTTGTTTGTTGAATTCTATGATATATTTTCTATTGATTCTGAACTGATTCTTACTCCCCCAAAGGCTGTAGGTTTCTGGTTTCGCCGTTATATAGATACATCCAGTGATGAAGTATGGGATGTGCTTACAAAAATTTTTAAGAAATATGACCTTATGTGGTATAATGAAAATGGAATGTATCATTATTAAAGTGGGTCTGCTTTACAAGATAGTAATTATAGGGTATGCTCATATATCAAGGATTACAGTGTCAGAAAAGGAGTAAGGCAAATGGCAGGCAAAGATCTTCCCCAATCATTCAACGAACTTATAAAAACATCGAACAAACCGGTTCTTGTTGATTTCTATGCTGACTGGTGCGGGCCATGCAAAATGGTTTCGCCGGTAATTCGAAAAATAGCAAAAGAATACTCAGGCAAGCTGATTACCGTAAAGATAGATATTGACAGGAAGAAAAATCTTGCTGCCCAGTATAATGTACAGGCTGTTCCCACAATCATAATGTTTTTTAAAGGCAATGAACTTATGAGGCTTACGGGTTCCCATCCTTATGATACGATAAAATCCAATATCGAACTTTTCTGGCCGGAATAATTCTCCCGCTACCTTGTTAAAACGACAATTGGGACTCAACTTTGTTGAATACTCCTCAACATTCGTTGAGGCACGATAGTAATTTACAAGGTACTACTCTTTGGCTTTTTCTTCAGCTTCTTTCTCTGCCTCATCCGGGAAATATTTAAAAAACACCTTATTGATTTCCTCGTTCAATAAAACAAGTTTTTCTTTAATCAATAAAATTTGTTCAGAGTTAGCTTTTCTATTATACTTCTTTGCGATCTTATTTTTTGTCTCTACAATATTATCGATTATTGTTGAAAGTGAAAGCACTTCATTCCTCACCTCTGCCCGGGCTTTCTTCATGTCTTCCTTCATTGTTTTTCTTTGCCCCGGCGGCACAAGCCCCAGCCTTTCACCAATAGCCTGTGCATCGGATATTTTCCCAAGGACAGCATCGTACTCTTCCTTAATGATTTTACTTTCTCTGAGTATGTCTTTTACCATATCATTAAAATCCTTTGTTGCCCGGGAAACATCGGACTGTACTTTGTCCATTTGAAGTTTTTTTGTTTCAATATCTTTCTGCAGTTTATCCAGCATACTCTTTTCTTTTTCCATGTGTACTATAAGACTATCCATGATTGTCATGGTTTCTTTAATCTGGATAACTGTATCAATGACTTGTCTTGATTTATCCCGGATGCTGTTCTGAAGTTCTTTGATGTCAGAAGATGTTTTATCGTCCAGTAATGAGTCACTTAAAAATATAGCTTCAACATACGCCTGGGCTTTCCCGGTTTCATCCAGAAAGTCGATGGAAGCCTTTTCTACTGTTTTATCCACAGCAGAAAAAACTATTGGTTCAACATCGATGAGCATTTCTATATAAGACTGTGCAACATCATCGAAGTTGTACCTATCAAAGAAATCAAAGGCTTCTTTTATTAAATAAAAGATATCGAGATTCATAGGAGAAATAAGATAATCGTAGTTTTCCTTTAAAACCGGGACAAAATTCACCCTTTCTGGCCTGGGAATTTCAGGGAAAAAGGTTTTTAAAATTGAATTTTCAACCTTGCACACCCGAATTTTCTCGTCTGCAGGAAAAGTATTTAGAAAAGCAATAAATTCATTCATAATACGGGTAAGATTTTTCTTAATAATTGAGTCAAATCTGATGAATGCTTCCAGATCATAAAGTGCATCTTCATCAAAAAACAGGTTTTCATGAAAAAAAACAGTAAGAAACTCTTTGAACACATTGGTAAGTGTATCAATATCGTGTTTTTTATTATAAAGTTCGCCGATATAGTAGAGATTCTCTGCCTTTGCTTTTGCATCTAATCCTTCCCGGGAAAGAATATCCCTGTAAAGGGCAATTGCTTTATCATAACAAGAGTAGGCTGATTCAGGTTGATTTGTTGCAGCCAGCCTGTCTCCTATATAGGTATATTGATTAATTATTTCCTGTTTTCTCTCATTACTATTATTTTTTACATTATCTTTATCCAGGTGCTGCAAATATTCATCTACAATGGTTGTTTCCTTAAAATAAGTAGATTCGGTATTAAGATATGCCCTGTAATTCGCCTCTAAAGCAGCGGGGTTGTCTTTTAAATAGATGTTGAGATCTTTTAATGACTTAAGGTAAAGGAGAAAAATTTTTCTTGCTTCTCCCATGGGAACGGACCATTCCTCATAAGCCCCTTTATCTATTGTTATCCGGTAAACATTTTGCAGGGATTTCAAAATATCCAGTGCAAAGGTCCGGACATATTCTTTATCAGTATGCTTTTCATCTTCAAAATATGCAAATTCATTTTCTATTGCTGCCTGGTCGATTCTCGTTATTTCATCCATATAATCCTGAACAGAGGTAAATTCTGTTGATGCAATATCATTAATCGAATTATTATAGATTTTAAGAATTTCCTTTATTTCCTCTGCTTCCTTCTGTGTCCAGACAGATGCCTTTACCTTTTCATCAATTTCCCCGGTCTTACTCAGTGCAAATTCCTTCAGAAAAGCCGTATCCTTAAGTCTTTCATTGTCAAAACCGGAAAAGGCTTTTTTAAGAATATCCCTGTCAAAATTTGTCTTTTTTTTCATATAATCCACAATATTTGACATTAATGCGGTAACATTATCCGTATTTTCATACAATGCTTTACCAACTATATATTTATTCTCCCCGTTTTTAAGCCATTTTAATGCCTCCGGTTGAGTCGAGAGCGCCCAGGTGATAAAGTAAAAAATGACAACACCATATACAACAAGCAGAATACGAACCACCAGGATGCCCTTTTCCAGTTTAATTAATAATAGAATTGCATGTATGAGTGCAACAGGGAGAAAAATAACCCCATAAATCCACCACAGGATAAAATTTTTCTTTACCTGTTTTGCAATAAATGCCGGGATTAATCCCGCGACCAGACTTATGAGAAAATAAATCAATATTACCATTTACATTTCTCCTACATGTTTTCGCCAGTGTACTAAACTGATTTTAAAAAATCAAGCACTTTTACATCGAAAAAAGAGGTAAAGAATGATGTCCTTTTTTGTATTCTTAATTTAGATTATATTGCTTTTCGATTCCATACTGCTTTAATATGGCATTTGTTCCTGTTATTACATTATTTTTTTTAAGTACGATATTTTCATTTCCAAGGAATTCAAAAACAAGATAATCTTCCGTACTTTTTTCCAGAATATCACGTACATGAAGCAAATCCCTGACCTTTATTCCATTAATTTTTACAAGAATATGGTTCTTCATATCGTGATATCCCCTGTTAAGAACTGCAGGTAATACCCTGTTAAGGATGACAATTCTGTGCCGCTCTTCCGTCGGATAGATCCAGTAATTTTTTGTATAATAAGTGAGCCGTTTATCTGCCTTCTCTTCCCAGTCTGACCCCCAATTTGACATATAACTCCTGGTAAGTTCCTGAAAAAGAAGCCCTCCTGAAATATAATACCGTGGTGCCTGGTCCCTGTAGTAAGAAGGGACAAGGATAGTCTCCTGGATTTCCGGTATTAAAGGGAATGATATTGTTTTTCTGGCCTTGTCCCTGATTATTTGAATTGACAGGGAATCACCGACAACATGATTCAATACGATAAGCCACATGAAATTCAGTTTTCCATATAAATCCTCTGAACATAACCCGTTATCATCAATATCAATACCATCGATAGCGAGAATCACATCATTTTCTTTAAGAAAACCATAACCACTTACCTTTGGAGGAACATTCAGGACAAGGATGCCTGTTTCTGTGTTTTTCATACCGAGGTAAGCTTTCAGGTTTTCATCGCTTTGTAAATAATGTACATCCAGCCAGAAAGAAGGCTGGCCGGCATATTTCCCGGAATCCATGTCCTTCAGCATCCATTTTATTGTTTCAGCAGAGTTCACTTTTATTGTTTTTTCTCCACGGTCAAACCATGCGGTAATACCAAGAAGATATTCCCCCTGGAAAACAGGTTCCCCGTCCCCTCCCGAATCCAGGCCGGTAATCATCTGGTGAATCAGTGCACCACCGAGTCCTTCATAAGACTGGATTGATGTGGCAAAGTTTTCCGTGGGGTAGCTTTTAAACCGCCCCATTGAATCCCATTTTACCACAGAACCTTTTCCCGGTTCGGTTCTCTGCTCCGGTAACCGGGCAGGTTCAAGATCTTTAAAGAACCCATTATCCTGGACAGTAATAAACGCTATCCCGGTTTTATAATCCTTTAATATGACCCGGGCAGGATATCTTTTCTGCTCCCCATGTTTGGAAACCTCAACAAACAGATGATTTTCAAGCGGCAGGGAAAGGGTAACAATAATACCTTTATCGGTATCAATAACACATCCGTGAATCCACCTGGTCTGGTGCCTTTTCCTCTGCCATGGTGAGTAAGAGTCATAATCCTGTGTTGTTACACGAATCTGCACGACGCTGTTTTCATAGTCCCGGGCAAAAAGCCCCGTGTTAATAACGCAGAGAAAGATACATACATTACTTATTATCAATAACTGTTTCATTCTTTTCCATATCCTGTATTTTTATCCAATCTCATTTCCGAAGGAATCCCGAATTGCCTGATGATGCGGGTATTTGCTTGTTTCATTAATGCTGCTTCCAGGACAATCGGTCTTCCGCCGCTATCCAGGACTATAACGTGATAACTCCCTTCCGGATATTTAAATGCTTCAACAACATCTTCCAGGCTTAATATTTTTCTTCCATTTATCGTATTCACTACCATAAAGGAAATATCTGAAACATAGGTATTTACCGGATCCGGGAGTACCTGGTTAATAATGACAAATTCCTTCCTTTCCGGGTAAAGATTATCAATATCATGATACATATAATAGTAAAGAAAAAGGAAATCTGCATTATACCACCAATCCCTCCAGCTTTTTAAAAACTCCCGTGAAAGTACCTGAAAGATGATTCCACCGAAAATATAATACCGGGGAAGGGATTCGTACTCATTATACCAGCTTATTCTTCCTTTATCACTATTCAGTGGATATTCTATGGTCTTTACCTCCCCGTTCCTCCATACAGTGCAGGAAATATTTTCCCCGACCTGCTTTAATGAAATAAGGTATGAGAATGAGATTCTCCCGTTTTCAAAGGCAATTGTCCCGTCGTTTGCAATATTGACTCCATCGATGGAAAGAATTACATCACCATCCAGGAGGTAATTCTCTGAAGGGCCTCCCTTTACTACCCTGTTCATGAATATTCCGCTCATTTCTTCCGGCATCTTCAGGTATGTACGATAATCAGGGTTTTCCAGTTTATTTATATAAACACCGAGAGTGGGAAATCCGTCAAACTGCCCATCTTTTACATCTTCCAGAAAATGCCTGATAATAGGCACCGGGATTAAATACCCGATGTTTTCCCCGGAACTGAGTGTTTGAAAAGCAATACCGACAATCTTTCCATCCTGGATGACCGGGCCCCCGCTGTTTCCTGTATTAATCGCAGCATCTGTCTGTATATGGAGAAGGGAGGTGTACATACTGTGAACATAGGAACCCATTTCCACCCGTGAAATTACCCCTTCGGTAATGGATATCCTGTCACCATTATTTGGATATCCAAAAGTGGCAACAGTACTTTTTAATTCCGGAACTTCCCCGCTTAATAAAAGGGGTGTGGTTCCTTTAAAAAAAAGCGGATTTTCCACAGAGAGAAGTGCCAGGTCACACTGGTGCCCGATATAAAGAACCTCTGCCCTGTATTTCTCCGGGTCATTTTCCTTTTGTACCTCAATATATGTTGCATCAGAAACTACATGGGCATTGGTAAGAATCAGATTCCCTTCAATGATAGCACCAGATCCTGTTGCAGTCTCATTTTGATCCATACGCCAGGGTATGTAGTAAAGTGGTCTTATAGATGTTGGATAGATTTTTACTATTCCAGTTCGTATTCTATTAATAGAGCCGGTCTGGCTCCCGGGAATGGAGATACAGGAATTGAATAACATCATAAAAAAAAAGAGAACCAAAAGAAAACGAGTAAAAACGGATTTGTTATAAATGATTTTTATCATATACAATCAGGATAAGAAGTAATGGGGAAATAGTCAAGGGAAAGATTCTTGTGGGGTGAGGTTTCGTAAACTGGTTTTTTAATTTTGTATCAGGTATATCAGGTATTGCATCAAATAATAAGTTTGTGTTATATTTTTCCTTAAACTTTATTGATGTATTCTTAACATACTCGCCCAAATCCTTCAGTAAAACTTTCTGTGAGAATAAAAATGTGAACATACCTTCAATATAATTCAGGTTCTTAAATATACCTTTTATTACTATTCTATCAAATCCACTAATTGTTCCTTTGATTTTGTCCGAAAATTTATCCAGGAAATATGTCATGGAACGAAACCTCCTATATAATGATTTTCTTTCATTATCGGGAGGTTTTTAAAATTTAATTGCGGCTTTTAGGCTACATGGGGTATTAAGACTATCAACACTTAATGGGGGTATGGGGGGCTGGCTCCCCATGATTGGGTCTTTTTAGTAGCCATTTCTTTGAGTTGCGGTTATGGCTTTCAAGGACTTCATATTTTCAAGGTCTTGCCGAAAAAAACTTCAGCCGGTAGTCTCGCCTACCCAGATGAGTAAAAAAAAACCTGACTTAATCGTCAGGTTTCTTTTTACTCCCCCGGACAGACTCGAAGCTGCCGTGCATTCTCGTCGTGC
>JAFGQK010000166.1 GCA_016935735.1 Spirochaetales bacterium
CCCTCCTTTTCCTGCCTTCCTGCTTTCCTTATAGTTGAATTCTGCATAAGTGTAGCTTGCTTGTAAAGATAGGCTTGTTCTTTCTATCTATACTCTGTGAAGGTAATATTATAATAAGGCCACATTGAGAATTGCTGGACTTTATGTGAACCCCTTCACATAATCACTTCATAGAACAGCTTTACAGATTAATGAAAGAATCTTCCCTATATTACAATTAGAATCTATACTATAAGAGGAGGAATGATATGAAAAACTTTTTTCAGATCAAAGGACAGTTGAGTCTTTGTATTGGCAAAGGCTATCTGTCTTCTTTCGAAGTAAGTACATTAAAAAAAGGAGATGTTGTCAAATCATCACAACTGGCCGGTTACCCGTATCCTGTCTATTTTAACGGATTATTCCTCTGCCAGGGAGAAGTGGTGGTGCTGAGAAACCTATTCGGTATACGGGTTACCGGATTATCCCCCGATCCATATGACAGACAGGGGCCTGTGCTGGCTTATTCGGATGATGTGATAGAGCTTCTTCCAACCAGGATTCAACTGGGAACCATTAATGTATCCCTGGCTGAACTGGAACATATTGGCCCCGGCAGTTTCATCAACCTTGATGTCCCCTATAATACGGAACAGGATGCAGAACTGCTGGCAGCCGGTATCCCGGTAGCAGCTGGAAAAACAATTGTCTTTTATGAGAATATGGGTATCCGTATTACCGGCGTGTATAATAACCAGTTTGAATCTGCAAATGTCCGCACATCCGGATTTATTATTGATTCTGAACATGAAGAGGTAAAAGACTATAATTTTACCCGTCCGGATAAATTTACACGGAATACGATCATGAAAATAAAGGATATTCATGAATTGTTTTATAAAAACATCCGGGTACGGGAAACGGTATTCAATGACTTCACTCTGGAAGTAGTGGACCAGTGTACATTCGGGGAAGCCATGGATATTCTTTCAAAAGAAGATCTCACCTTTATTATTGCCCGGGCAGCACCCTGGGAAAGAAACTATGAACGAGTAGAGGATAAACAGAAAAGCAAGGTAAAAAGAATCCTGGAACAGGAAGGAAACAGTCATCCCCTGGATCAGGAAACAAAAGCGTATATTGAAAAAACTCTTTACAGCAATGGAACACTGCTGGCAAAACCAGTGATAATTTTTTTCAAGGAAAAATATTTTAGCCAGTATGCCAGGACAGGAACAAAGGATCTTGATTTTTTTATCTCCTGCCTCCGGGGCGGCTGGAAGAACTTCGTGGATATCAACTTCCAGATATCAGGTGTCGGAAAATCAGGGAAAGACCTGCCAGGATTGAATGCAAACGAGATGATTGTAATAATTAAAATCGTGCATAAGGACAATCCGGATAATTATATGGTCTTTATCTATCCATATATAACCCTGGAGTCAGTGATCGAACTGCTGAACTAAAGGATAATCGATGATACCGGAAAATGGCGAGGTATTAAAAGCGTTCAAACCCTTCTCCTCCCTGGAAAAAACCGATCTGCGGAAAATTATTGAGTTTTCCACCTTTCATTCGATCCGGAAGGGAAAGGTGTTGTACTACCAGAGTGACAGGGCGGATACTGTTTTTTTTCTTCTTAAAGGCAATGTGAGAAAGATCAAATACCGTTCAGACGAGACAAATATCATTCTCGGTAAAGGAACACCCGGCCAGTGGCTGGGTATAGCGGAGGTATTGATGAACAGCGTCTACCTCTATGATGTGATGACAGAAGAATCGGTAGAGGTACTTGCTTTTACAACACATAATTTTCTTGTGCTTGTAGAGGATAATTGTTTCAAACAGCTTATCCTGAAAGAACTGGCAAGAAATCTATACCTCCTGCATGCCCAGCTTGAACTGGCCAGGCCTCTACACAGGCTTATCCGGTTCATCCTGGCGAATGCAGTTACCCACAGGGGAAAGTACCGGGTAAATGCAACCCAGGAAACGATATCCGGGGCAATCGGTGTTACCAGGGAAACAGTGAACAAATATTTGAATCACCTCCGGACAGATGGATTAATCAGGATCGGGAGAGGGTATCTGGAATTCGATGACTGCAACAGGCTTGAGACCTACCTTGCTTGAATGAGGTTATTTCTCTTTCCTTGTAAGCACCCTGATCCCGTCCAGATTATGATAAACAGTTAATGTCTGTGTTACTATGGGTGAAAATCTTGGTATTATTCCAAGATTTTCAACCCGTAACACTTGCGTTGGCCGGATCCTTCCTAGATCTGATGTAGTTACAGGTCATAGAGCGTTTCCTGCTTCTCTTGATTTGGGTTGTGGGCTCAAGCCTTCGCTGTGTATCTCTGGATAAATACAAGGTGTTTTTAAAGAATTTTCCTGTCCTATATTGAGAATCGCTGTAAGATTCATTACTATCTCGATAAAGATATTCACCCCCGATGACAGCAGGAGGTGGTACGTAAGGAAGGAAAGCCATATGAATACGAAAAAGAAATACATCCTTTATATGATTTTTGCCGCAATCTGTACAGGAGTAAACATAGGCAGCCAGTATATTTTAAAACTTCTTCTCTCACCAGTGGAAGCACTCCAGGTATTGGTTTTCAGGCAGGAGCTTTATTTTTATATCCAGCTCGTTGCCGGCACATTCCTTGGGTTTGTCACGAAATTTATTCTTGACAAGTTCATCGTATTCAAACAAAAGTATATTGATATGGGACATACATTCAAGCAGTTGCTTGTATATTCTTTAAATGCTCTTCTTACCACTGCCATTTTCTGGGGATTTGAATTATCCTTTAAATATGTCTTTGCTTTTAAACACAGCGAACTTATCGGGGGATTCATCGGTCTTGCGATTGGTTATACAGTAAAGTTTTTTTTAGATAAAAAGCTTGTTTTTACAAAACCGGGTGAGTAAAGAATAGCAGGCAGATTAAATTCTAATACTTAAAATTGAGCTTATATTGTCTTTAAAAGATTCATATTCATTACTATTTTTATTATATATCTTATCGAGATTAAAAAAATCCCAGACCCATTTCTCTATGAACTTCCATAGCTGCCCCAATAATAGCATGATTTAGTGGATCTTTTTCTTTGTTATCCTTACTATTCATGGGCATACGCAAAATAATGGAATTCACTGTCCGGTCATTGCCAAAATAGTGGTTTCCGGGTAAATTTGAGAAATCGTATTAGTAGATACACCTAAACCGGCATTGAAAGGAAATAGATGAATGTTTAAAAACCCGATACTTCCCGGTTTTTACCCGGATCCGAGCATTTGCAGGGCAGGAGAAGATTATTATCTTGTAAACTCATCATTCTCATATTACCCCGGGTTGCCGATCTTTCACAGCAGGGACCTGGTAAACTGGCGGCAGATCGGTCATGTACTTGACCGGCCTTCCCGGTTGAACCTGGATAATCTTCCATTATCATCCGGTTGTTATGCCCCGGCCATTCAATATAATAAGGGGATTTTCTATGTCACCAATACTCTTGTAGGAAAGGGAGAAAATTTTATCGTTACTGCAAAAGACCCCGAAGGACCATGGTCGGATCCTTACTGGATAAAAAATGCACCGGGAATTGACCCATCGTTGTTTTTTGATGATGACGGAAAGGTATACTGGGTAGGGAATGGGGATCCGCCTGAATCGCGGTATAATGGGCATAAAGCGATCTGGATGCAGGAAATTGATCTGGATAAAATGGAACTGGTCCCGGGTACAAAACACATTCTTGTGAATGGGGGATCGAATCCCGATAAAAATCCAATCTGGATAGAGGGTCCCCATCTTTATAAAGTACATGGATACTACTATTTAATGGCTGCGGAGGGCGGCACAGCAGAAAATCATTCAGAGGTTATATTCAGAAGCACAACAGTAGCCGGGCAGTATGAAAGCTATAAAGGAAATCCCATCCTCACCCAGCGTACATTACCTCCTGGAAGAAGTAATGCCATTACCTGTACAGGACATGCAGATATGGTGGAAACACAAAACGGGGAATGGTGGGCGGTATTTCTCGGTTGCCGGCCATATGAACCCTGTCAGGATAATTTTTACAATACGGGCCGTGAAACATTTATGGCTCCTGTCCAATGGATAGACGGATGGCCGGTTATCAATCCTGAATTTGAACAGGTACAATATTCTTATCCTGCCCCGAACCTGCCGGAACATAAATGGAAAAATACTTTTTATAATGGTAATTTTACGTTGAGAGAAGACTTTGAATCAAACGAACTCGCACCGTACTGGATTTTTATACGGACACCCAGGGAAGAATGGTACAGCCTTACAGAGAAAAAGGGTTATTTAAGAATCAAACTAAAACCAGAAGAAATAACAGCACGCGAGAATCCGGCTTTTATCGGGAGAAGACAGCAGCATCTGCACTTTACAGTAGAAACAGCAATGTACTTTATACCTCAATCAGAGAATGAAACAGCGGGAATCGTTGCATTTCAGAATGAAATAAATTGCTATTATATGGGAGTAACCCTTTCCGGCGGGAAAGAGATCATTTGCCTGGAAAAGGGATCAACATCGGGTAAAAAAACAATAGTGGAAAAAACCCTGCCTGGAGAAAGAAAGTCAGATACACCTCTCTATTTAAGAATAAAAGGAGAAGGAAAAACAATCAGCTTCTCTTATTCTGAAGACCGTAAAAAATGGAATATTCTTATGGAGGATGTTGATAATACTTATCTGAGTACAAAAAGAGCAGGCGGTTTTGTCGGTGTTGTTCTAGGTATGTATGCAAGTTCACAGGGAAAACCCGGGAATAATACTGCTGATTTTGACTGGTTCGAATACAGGGGATATGATCCTGTGTAGAAAATTTCTTATTGATTGAACAACTGCCGGATCTTTTCACCCAGTATCTCACCCTGCTCGGTGAATATCTCCTGTTCTGCTTTTGCTTTTTCTTCTTTTTTAAATATACTTTCTCTGTATATAATCGAACTATAAAGTTTATCCGCAGCGATGATTGCAGTAGTCTGTGAATCGACAATGAGAAAATCGATAATCGATTCGATTTCTAACTCTGTTTCGACAATAGCAGTCCATTTAAAGAGAGTTGCGGCATCCAGATAGAGGATAAGAACATATTCACTCAGTGTCCGTATCCCTAATTCCTGTATTCTGGCAAAGTTAATGCTCTGGGGAAGTAAAAAAGCAGGGATGGGGGTAATTCTCGCTATCCTGTCATTTAATTGTAATTCCTTTATGAGTGCGGTTATCAATATCTTTTCCCGGTCCGGAGCTATATAACCATTTTTCATAACAATTAATGAAACACAAACAGGGAATTTTTCAGTTAATTTTGTGTTTATGATTGCATCAATCTGATCTTTTGTTAAACCACCATCCTGTAATGTGATGGAAGTGACATTATATTCATTCGTCCTCATCTGGAAGGTATCATATGAACTTTCTGTTGCACACCCAAAAAAAACAAAAACCATGAACAATGGAATTATATACTTCATTTTCTCCTCCCTGGATTACATACAAATACATTATAACTTACCCGGAATCAAATGTTAACATCTTTTTTACATTTTCATTCTTTTTGGGGGGGAATTCGAAAACAGGCAAAACTACTTGACATAAAAAATAGAACCACTGAATACACGGAAAACACTGAATGAAGAAG
>JAFGQK010000167.1 GCA_016935735.1 Spirochaetales bacterium
ATCTTTTTGCCATCTTCTTATTATCGTTACGAGTTTCCTGACCCACCTGCTGCCATACCTCTTTACAAAATCCACATACCCGGAAATCAACCACCTGAACAACTGTGCAATACTGAAAAAGTTCAAATCATCATGGAGCATTTTCAACCTTCTATACATATACTCGGGAAGGTGGATAGTGACATGTTTTCGTTTCACATTCTCGTCTTCATTAATCAATTCATACCTGCTCTTCCTCTGTACACCAAACATATGTTCTTTTTCAATAACAGCAAAGAACTGCAATAAAATACGGTTTATTGCTCCAGCCATACTCCGGGTTTCCTGAAACAGATCAAGGTTTTTTAAATCATCAATCATTTTCGTATCCATTTTAAAGTGGAAAATAGTCATCTTGACTTCATCTTCACTCATATAGTACTCTCCTCAAAATTCGTTAAGGCACGATAGTAATTTACAAGGTACCTTTCAAAACATGAATGTAGCCATATATATTAATGGGGCAAAGTTACTTCCTGCATTGCTTTTTTACAAAAAAATAATTTTTTTTACTATTTCAAGTACCTGCTCCAGGGGAATTTCTCATAGTGGTACCCCAATCAAATAAAGAAATGAGAAATGATTCATGGCGGCGCGGATTTTTTCCAATCACCGAAACAATCTGCGCGGGGTTCATGAACCCAATCTGCGTGCCCGCGGCTGCCCGGCCAGTCTGTGGTTCCCCTCTCTCTTCCCGGGAAATCCCTTTCAAGCCTTACTTCCTGGTGAAATTGAAAAAACCGGTTCAGGGAATCTCATTTAAAACATGACCATTAACCCTTGACTTTCTATGAAAAATCACACAGTATTCCCGCATAGTATGAAAACATATGAAGAAATAAACAAGAAAATAGAAGCCAGAAAAGCTGTTGTCCTTACCGCAGATGAGATTATCGATTACGTGGAAAAAAAAGGACTGGATGCGGCGGCGAAAGAAGTCGATGTGGTGACAACTGCCACGTTCGGCCCCATGTGTTCTTCGGGGTGTTTTATTAACTTTGGGCACAGTAAACCGAAAATCAGGATGTCCGAAGCATGGATAGAAGATGTCCTTGTCTATACCGGAATAGCTGCCGTGGATGCGTACCTTGGTGCGACCCAGCTCCGTCATAATGATCCGGCGAATATGTATTATCCCGGGGATTTCACCTATGGCGGAGGGCATGTTATTGAAGAACTTGTTGCAGGCAAAAAATTGCAGCTTTTTGCCCTTTCCTACGGTACGGATGAATATCCATTAAGGGAACTCCGTACCTACTTTACCATCAATGACCTGAATCAGGTGATTATGGTAAATCCGCGGAATTGCTACCAGAACTATAATGTCGCTATAAATTGCTCTGAAAGACCGATTTATACCTATCTTGGATATCTGAAACCCGGTATGAAAAATCTCACTTACTGCTCTGCCGGACAGCTATCCCCCCTGCTTAATGATCCGTTTTACGAGACAATCGGTATCGGGACAAAGGTCTGGCTTGCAGGAGCACAAGGTCATGTTTATGGAGAAGGGACCCAGCACTGCCCGAATGTGGAAAGAGGAGAAAATGGTGTCCCGATGGAGGGCGGCGGTACCCTTGCCCTGACTGCCAATATGAAAGAAATGATTCCCGGGTATGTCAGGGGTGTCAGTTTAAAAGGGTATGGTATATCATTGGCCCTGGGGATCGGGATCCCAATCCCGGTCCTGAATCCGGATATCCTGAAGAGAACCACGGTATGGGACAGGGATATCTATGCACCTGTTATTGATTACAGTCTTGATTATCCCCAGCGGAATTCACATATTGTCTGCCGGATGAGTTATGAAGAATTAAAGAAAAATGAAGTAATAATAAATAATAAGGTCGTTGAGGTAAGTTCTCTTTCTTCATATTCAAAAGCCCTTGAAATAGCCGAAATAGTAAAAGATGATATAAAAAAAGGGGACTTCCTCCTTTCAAAACCAATAAAAAGACTTCCCGTGGAGCAGGGAATAAACTCCCTTGTGGTAAGGAAGAAGAACTGATGCGAATACATATATACCGGCTGTTACCGGTTACCGAAAACTATATTCAGGAATGATATAATGGCAACAAAAAAGATTTGTTTATTTTTACCCAAAAGCGAGATGGAGAAACCGGTTATTTATCACCTTGTTAAGGATTATGATCTTGTCATCAATATATTCCGGGCAAAAATAACAGCAGAAGAAGAGGGATATCTGGTTATTGATGTGAATGGCACGGAAGAGAATATTGAAAAAGCGATGGAATACATGAGGGATTCCAATGTTATTCTTAATGAGACGAACAGGGGGCTCCAGCGTGATCCGGATAAATGCGTACACTGCGGGAATTGCCTTTCTCACTGCCCGACAAAAGCCCTTCATATTGAAGATCAAAGAACAAGAAAGATTGAGTTTAAGGAAGACCTCTGCATCGAGTGTCTTGCCTGTGTAAGAAATTGTCCTTTTGGCGCCTGTTATTCGATATTCTGATAGAAAAAAGAAAAGATAATCTCTATGATTGACCTTCGATTTCTTTTATTTTATCCCGTAATTTTGCAGCTTCTTCATAGTTTTCTTCTTCAACAGCAACATCCAGTTGTTTTTTCAACTTGTTCAATTCAGTATCTTTTTTATTCATATCAAAAGGATATTCACCCGGTTCATTGATAATAGTGATTGAAATTCCTGCCTCGTCAACAACAGATTCGTCTATGTATATATTACATTTTACCCTTACTGCAACAGCAATACAGTCCGAAGGCCTTGCATCAATACTTATTTCCTTGCCGGATTTTGTAACAACAAGCCTTCCATAGAAGATACCTTCACTTAAATCCGTTATTTCCACCCGTCGCACATAGGTATTCAGATTTCTAAGGGTTGAAATAAGAAGATCATGGGTAAGGGGTCTTTGTATCTCGACTTCCCCGAGTCCAATAAGTATAGATTGGGCTTCCGCCTGGCCGATAAAAATCGGGACCGCTATATCTGCTCCCTTGGGTTTAATCAGCACTGCATTTCCTTGATCAGTTTTTGCTAATGTCCATACTTCTGCCGGTACAAGCATTATTTATTCGTCCTCATTTCTTGATTCCAGATAATCAATAATCGCTTCGATATTAACATAACCAAGATCAACCGCAATTTCTCCGAACAGCCTGTTGTCTCCCTGCTCCTGGAGTTTAAGTATCTCTTTTACCTGGTCTTCGCTGATTGCCCCTATTCTAACCAGTCCTTCTCCAATCCGTTCATTGGTATTATCCATATGATTCTCTTCTTTCACTCCCCTTTATTTATATAGCAAAGAGGTAATTATATTATAATAATATACAAGATTCAAGAAAAAAGCAACCTTATTTTATAGTCCATATATATGTTGAGAAAAAAATATTTAAATAAAGCACAATACTGACTAAAAAACTTAAAAATTAAGAATGAAAATAACAGGGAAATACTTGACAATCTATTCAAAATTGATATTTTATATACTGACGGGCCAATAGCTCAGTTGGTTAGAGCAGCTGACTCATAATCAGCGGGTCCGGGGTTCGAATCCCTGTTGGCCCATTTTTTATTAAATAACAAGGGGGTTTTCTTATTTATTTACCCCTGTTTTTTATAAACATTATTGTCTCTTTTATTTCTTCCGTATGCCAGTAGATTGATCCTAAGGCATAACCGACAATGTATCCTTTTGTATCGATGAGATATGAAAGGGGAATGCTTGCAGCACCGTATATACCTGCGATCTCCGTTGTTTTATCCAGAAGTACGGGAAAAGTGAGTCCGGCTTTGGCAACATATTTCTTAACATCTGTTTTATCATCTTTTATATCCACTGCAATAATAACAAAGTCTTCATCCTTTAACTCTTTGTACAGTTCCAGCATAGACGGCATTTCTCGCAAACACGGTCCGCACCATAATGCCCAGAAATTGAGCAATATTGTCTGTCCTTCAAAATCAGAAAGACTCACATTTTCACCATCTATATTTTCCAGGGTAAAATCATAATAGTGTGCTTCCAGGGGTGAGTCATAAGGGGAGAGACTGGTTTTTTTTATTATTTCCTTTACCTTGCTATAAAACTCCTCATCTGCGCTGTCAACG
Organism: Spirochaetales bacterium; assembly: GCA_016935735.1. GTDB lineage: Bacteria > Spirochaetota > Spirochaetia > SZUA-6 > JAFGRV01 > JAFGRV01. The sequence goes on from JAFGQK010000167.1 coordinate 4,139, forward strand.
ACAACCGGGTCCGCATCACTCCCGGAGGTATTTTCCTTTTCCAGTCTCCCGGCCGGATTGTTTTTTTGAAAACAACTTCCCGTAAGAACACCAAGAAGCAATACGGCGATTATTCCCCGGATTATATTCCCTGTCATATCGCACTCCTCTCTTTCAGAACATTCATGTCTTTTTTTGTTGTTCTTTTATACATTATCTTTACTTCATTCACAACCTTTCAAATAAATAATCCAGATAATTATTATGGATTAATCTTGAAATACCCCGATGTTTTCTTTTCTCTTCCGGCAAAACCCCGGTTAAAAAACCTGGTAACTATATAAAAATACTTAAAAGATACGGTTTGTGACAAATATATTTACCTGAAAAATCATTCAATAATGAAACCGGAATTCTACTCGATTCCATAATAAGAAAGAAGAAGGGCGGTGAAATTGAAGATACCGTGGCTTACCGCAATAATGTGAAGGTTTTTCTTTGCAACAAATATAAGAGAGAGATAGATGCCGGAAAAGAATGCAAATAAAATTCCGGAAATCCCCTCATACAAATGAAGAACACCAAAGGAAAACACACTTATTATAATTGCATACGGAACAGGTATGCTGAATTGTGAGCATCTTGTTATGATATATGACCGGAAGAGGAGTTCCTCCCTGTAACCTGTTATCAGACAGAAAATAAAAATAAAAGGAATCATAACCAGGTTTTCCAGTTTCCATCTGAATCCAGAGATCATCGTTTCCTGTATCATCTGGGGAAGCATTGAAATAACCAGCATAAGCAAATAGTAGAGTGCATAAAGACCAACGATAAAAAGCAATGCCTGTAAAATATCTTTAACCCGCGGTTTCACCCATCCGAAGTCTTTAAGCGGAATCGATTTATTCCTGTGCAGGATAAAAATCATGAATATAATTTGCAGTAATGAAAGAGTAAGGTAGATAGACAGATGCAATGGAGAGTTCAGAAAATCATTAGGATCCTCTAAACGCGGAAGGAAATATCCGGGAAGAAAGAAAGTAAGAATGACAAAGAATGCTTCAATTATATAATATATCATAATACCGCAAGACCCGGATCCTGTATCCGGATTATAAATAATTCCGCAAGTTCGATTTTTGCGCAAATAGTTTCTTTTAATATCGTATTTCCGGTATTCTTTTTTAATAAAGAAAAAAGCCGTATTCCATCCATAAAAAAAGAGAGGGGGATATTTGCAAGAAAAAGCCTTTTTTTGTTTTCTGTTAATCGATAGTAGTTTCTGATACCGGAATCCAGGTACCTGTTTGCAGCGGCAAAATGTTGAAAGAATTTTGTTTTATTCCATACATCCGGGAGTGGTCCCGGTTTCCTGGGGGCTGTTGCTTTCAGGAATGCAGAGAAAAGATCCGCATAGAATGCCGATTTCGCCGTACAAGGATGTGCCGGATGAATGGAATCAAGCATGAAAAAGGCCTTTTCTATTGTATGCCGGATACCCTGTGCAAAATCATCCTTTGGTGTACGTTTAAGCCATCCAATAATAACTGCATCTCTCAGTGCATCATCGCCCATGGAAATGATTTTTTCCGGGTTTGTTACCTTTGTTCTTTTTGATAGAGAATAATAACCGGGAGAATCCGAACAAATACGGTGAAGATGGGCAAGAAGTATTTCATATGCTTCATCGATCTGTTGAACCATCCGGGTCGACCATTCAATACGTTCCGGATGTGTGTCCGGGTGGTATAATTTAATAAGTTCGCGATACTTTTTTTTAAGTTCATCCACTGTAGGACTCGAAGAAAGAGAAAAAAGCTTCAGATAAAAATCCTCATCATTTCGGTTTTCCATTATCTTTTTATTATATACATTTACAGCTTTTTCTCAAGAATGATACTACTCCATCCTAAAAATCGCTTTACATTACATGATATAGTCTATTATATTATTAGATATTAGCCAATTGTAAAAATCCAATAATAGTTGTAGAGTGGTATTTTTGCAAGAATCTCATATAATTAGATATCGATGAAATGGATAAGTCAGAATCTATGGATACTTATGAATCTATTGGAATTATTGATCGTGTTGGACATGATTCCTGCTCTTAAGAAATGAGAAAAAATAACCTGGAAGAAATAGTACATGTCGCTATCCTGGGCGGGGCATTTAACCCGGTTACAAGGGGGCATATCCAGGTCGCTCTATTTGTACTGGAAGCGGCTGCTCTTTTTCATGAAGTATGGCTCATGCCCTGTTTTAAACATATCTATAATAAAAAGATGACAGAAGCAGGGCACAGGCTTGCGATGTGTGAGCTCGCGGCTGCAAAACATGCCCGGATAAAGGTATCTGATTATGAGATAAAGAAAAAATTCGACAGGGGAACCTATTATCTTATGAAAGAGCTTCTGGATGAGGATTTTGTACAGAACAGGTATGATTTCAGCCTTATTATAGGCCAGGATAATGCAAATACTTTTGATTATTGGGTGGAGCATGACGCACTCAAAAACCTGCTACGGTTTGTTATTGTCCCACGTCAGGGGGTTGATGCAGACCCGTCTGTTGACTGGTATCTTCAATCCCCCCATATATACCTTGCAGCAGATAGACCTGTCATAAAGGTATCATCCACCCAGGTCAGGGAATTGCTTAAAGAAAGTAACTATTCGGAAGCAGAAGGGCTGCTGGACCCTGATGTTCTTGAATATATAAAAGCCCATGATTTATACGGGAAATAAGGAATATTTAAGGCTTTTTTTAATAACAGGTTATTCTTGATTGACAATCATCTCTTCAAAAAGATAATAGTTTACCTATGTATAAATATATTGTTCATGGCGGTTATCCTGTTAAAGGAAAAATAAAACCATGTGGTAATAAAAATGCAGCACTCCCCTGTCTTGCAGCGACCCTTCTTACTGATGAGACTATTGTATTAAAGAATATTCCTGAACTGGAAGATGTTCATGTAATGATTTCCATATTAAAGGATCTTGGTTCGGAGGTAGAGCGTATTTCCGGGAATGAATACAGAATCCGGACATCTGACATAAAAAGAAACGATATTCCCCTGGATGCTGCAAAAAAAATCCGTGCATCGATTCTTTTTGCAGGTCCGCTTCTTGCCCGGATAGGGAAAGTCATCCTGCCCCCACCGGGGGGTGATGTTATCGGGAGAAGGCGGCTGGATACCCATTTCCTGGCACTGAAAGAGTTGGGTGCACAGATTACCATAGATGGTCAGTTTGTTTTTCAGGCAGACAAACTTACAGGAAAAGAAATTTTCCTGGATGCCGCTTCCGTTACTGCCACGGAAAATGCCATTATGGCAGCTGTCCTTGCAGATGGGGATACTACTCTTCTTAATGCAGCAACCGAGCCACATGTTCAGGATTTATGCAGAATGCTCAATAAGATGGGTGCAAACATTTCAGGGTCCGGGTCAAACATACTCCATATTAAGGGAGTAAAAAGACTTTCAGGTACCGAAATGACTATCGGGTCAGATTATATGGAGGTTGGATCGTTTATCGGTCTTGCAGCAGTTACCCGCGGGGAGCTTGAGATTGTTGATGCAGCACCGGAACATCACCGGATGACAAGGATTGCATTCGGCAAACTGGGAATATCCTGGGAAACATCGGGACAAACAATAAAAGTATATGCAAAACAGGATTTGAAAGTGGTTCCTGATATCGGGGGAATGATCCCGAAAATCGATGATGCACCATGGCCCGGGTTTCCGACAGATCTTATAAGCATTGCACTTGTGGTAGCGACCCAGGTGGAGGGGACAATCCTTTTGCATGAAAAGATGTTTGAATCGAGAATGTTTTATGTCGATAAACTGATAAGTATGGGGGCAAAAATCGTACTCTGCGATCCTCACCGTGCCGTGATCGTGGGACCGTCACGTTTGCAGGGATCAGAAATGATCTCGCCGGATGTCAGGGCAGGAATGGCAATGCTGATAGCAGCCCTGTGTGCAGAAGGAGAAAGCACTATCCATAATGTGTATCAAATTGAACGCGGTTATGAAAACATTGCAGCGCGTCTGAGAGCACTCGGTGCAAGAATCGAGAGGGTAAGTGAAAGGTGAATTTATTTTGTAAGTTTTCCTGCAATAACAATAAGGGCAATAATAATAGCAATACTTTGAAAAACAATACAGATAATAAGTGCAGGGATTAAATCCAGGAGGATGACAATAAACCCGAAGAGAATTCGCTGGGAAAGTATATATAATCTGGTAAGAAATGCGACAACAACAGGAAAGAATGGTATAAAGATGAGGGTAAGCACGGGAGGTCTTGCCAGATACCGTGATCTGCATGCCCAGCCAATGGAAATAGAAAGAAGCGAGATGAACAGGAAAATGAATGGAAGAGTAAACCGGGAGATGATCTCTCTATTGATTTTCGTACGGTTGAATCCGGCATCCTCATAATTTTTGTCCAGGGAGAGAAAGAATAATTCAAGCAACCCGGTTTTATCAAAAGAAATATTCCCGACCTGGAAATTCTTCAACATGGTTTTATCCGGATAAAGGGGAATGATGTAAGGTAATTCCCTGGATCCGGAAGGGGGTTTTACTATGTATTCAGGAGATATATCTGTGTCTGTTGAGTATTTATAATCAACCGGGGAAATTCCCTTATTGTATGCCCGGATACAGTAGGTATTAATATGATGCTTTGTCGGCCTTGAGCCCTGCATGATTGAAATACTTGAAGGATCGACAAAAACATACTTTCCGAATGGGGCTTTAAGATGGGAAATTACTTCCCCTGTCGAGGAGACAGTAAGCACTTCCATATCCTTAAAGAACAATCCCTCAATCACATTCACCATTTTATGAATATATATAAACTCTGTTCGCTTTTCATCTGTATAATTTATAAAAAGAATATTATAAATACCCGGAATATAATCAATATGTTTTACTTCATCATAAAAGAATGTATAATTATCTATAAATTCCTCTTTTATTTCCTGCAAATAATCCTTTATATCAGGATCATCCGGGTACCGTGTCTCCAATTCCTTAAAATAATAATAGACAGTAAGAAATTCCCCTGACACGATTTTCCTGTACCAGTCTTTTTTATTATAAGAAAGATCTTTTATTGCTTCTTCTTTTTTAGAAAGATCGAATGATTTTATTTTTTCCATTGCTTTTTCGGAAAGGGTATATGCATCGAGCAATCTATTGTCGAGCTGATATGCCATAGCTGCATAGTAATAGGCAGAAAAGTATTTTTCCCTGTCATAGAGTTCCCTCGCTTTTTTTAAAAGATCATCCGCACCGGCCTCCTTGATAAAGTCCCTGTTCTGTTTTGTTTCCTTCCCTGCCGGAGTAATTTCCTCCTCTGTAAGCCTAATTCCGGTATCCATAATTTTCTGTCTTATATCTTTCTCCAGGGTCTTCGCTTCTTCATAGTTCGGATTAATTTTAAGACACGATTCGATATATAAAAAAGCACTCCGTAAATATGTTTCTTTCATTTCCCCGGTTGAATTCTCCGATTTCAGGACCTCGGAGGTGGCCAGTGTGTAATAATCCTCGGACATTTTACTCTTTGTTTCATTATTCTTTATCCCGGTAATTATCTGCGGATGAATCCATAAAAGACAGATGATATAGAGAACGGTAAGAATCATGAACATAACAAGAAGAGAAGATACAAGCTGCCGGACCAGTGCTCCCTTTTCATAGTTCAGTCTTGCCGTGTCGATGAAAAGTGAATAGATAAGGAGAATAGCTGTTGCATTAATAGGAATGAAAAACTCAATAAAATAGTGTAATGCCCATTTGAATGCGTTATCCAGGTAAAAATATTTCATTACATCCGGGGAAGGAAAAATTAAAGAAAAGAAAAAAAGGATAAGAAAGCTGAATATATAACAACCAAAAAGAACAGGGCCGGTTTTCCCAAAACTCGCTTTACTCACTTCATAGTTCCTCATCTTTAAAATGAAAGGGAATAAAAATAATATCGAACAGAAAGAAGAAAATCCCCAGGATAAACATTCCTATTACCGGTATCAAGGGAAGGATGCCGCTATCCGGAATAAGTTTGGTAAATTCCGCCAGGATGATAGAGTTGAATAGCTTATAAAGAAAGAATATCCCGGTAATAATAAAAAGAAGAAATATAAAATTAAAAAGGGGCCATTTCGAGATTCTCATGAACATATTCGTTGTAATGAAGAGAAAGGAAAACGCGAAACAGAACAGATAGAATTCAACATTTCCTTTTAAGGTTAATTTCCTGAGTTCGCCTGAAAGAATACTGTATGATGAAAGCAGTTCCCCGGTGAAAAAGTCGAAATCAAAGGAACGTGCTTTCTGCATGTCATTTTCGATGATTATCCGTCTTCTTATATTACCGGCAAACGCTATTTCAAGATTCCCGTCCTGCTGCCTGCCGTAAGCTTCAGGTGCATAAGAAAGTACCTGGGTTTTTTTCCGTGGGGATATGTCTGCCAGCAGATTATTATAAAGGGTATTCCCCTCTATTTCACCGGTAAAAAAGATGGTTTCATCTATGGAAGTAAAGCTTTTCTCCTGTATCAGGTCGCTCAATGTATGAGGTTCATCCAGTTTTTCCGGGGTAATAAGACTAAAGATCATTGTACCACCTGCAAGCAGAATCGTTGCCGTGATTACCATAAAAAGATAAGAGAGTATTCTGTTTCCCGGTTTTTTTAATATATGGAAAAAAGTGATAATGATTGCACAGAGTATGGTCGCTGGCAGTACTTCTACCAGACTGGATGTTATATAATAGAAGATAGTATGCATGGAAAGATGTTGTATAATAACATGATTTGAAATAACAAGGAAAAAGACAAATATGACGGTAAAAAGAATAAGAAGTATAATAGAATAAAATAATAATAAAGCCGGCAAGAGGATTGAATTCTTCACAATTTGTTATGTTATCATCATGATCAGAATAGTGCAAGCATTTATTGGATTTTGTCATCCTTTTTCCAGATCCAGGGACAGTTCCTGTTTCTTTACTTTTTTGGGAAACTGTCGGATTTATTATTGACGGAACAACTATAAATATCTACATTGATTCCGGTTAGGGTTGTTCTCAACCATAATAAAGCGTTCCTCACTGCTATAACGAAAAGTGGTGAACCACAATCGTTATTATAACGAGGTGAGTGGTTCTGAAAATGAACAAAGTACATGGTTTATTCAGGGCTTGTTTTATGAGTGAAAGAACAACCTTATATACAATGTTATTTATTTCTAAAGAGAGGATTAGGACTATAATGAAAAAAGGCTATCTCGTATTATTTATCCTGGTGTTGCTCTTATTCCCGGTTACCCATTCATTTGCCGCAGATCAGGAGGCGAAGGGGCCGGATATCATGTGGTTCACATGGATTATTTCAATTGGAGCATTGATATTTGCAGGGATTCTTGCATTTGGTATCCTGCAAAAGGATGCAGGAACAGACAAGATGAAGGAAATCAGCAGGCATGTTCAGGTAGGTGCAATGGCCTATCTCAAGCAACAATACCTTGTTATTGGTATTTTCCTTGGTGTTTTCTTTGTGATCTTTATCATCCTGTCCTTTGTTTTGAACATGATACACAGGATCGTCCCCTTTGCGTTTCTTACAGGGGGCCTATTTTCCGGGCTTGCCGGATTCATCGGGATGTTCATAGCAACAAGATCAAATGCCCGGACAACGTGGGCTGCAAAGCAATCCCTTAATTCGGGATTACGTGTCGCTTTTAATTCCGGGACCGTCATGGGAATGGTTGTTGTCGGCCTGGGGCTTTTGAATCTTGCAGTGTACTGGGTTATTTTAAACCTTTTGGGTGTTTCTATCCGGGATATCCCGTCGATCATGATTACCTTTGGTATGGGGGCATCCTCTGTGGCTCTTTTTGCCCGTCTCGGGGGGGGTATTTTTACCAAAGCAGCGGATGTGGGAGCAGACCTTGTCGGAAAAGTCGAGGCCGGAATCCCGGAGGATGATCCGAGAAACCCGGCAACTATTGCAGATAATGTGGGCGACAATGTAGGAGATGTCGCAGGCATGGGAGCCGATCTTTATGAATCCTATGTCGGGTCAATTATCGCGACAATGGTTTTAGGAGCAGTCGCTTTCCATCATATTCCCGGGGTTCCCTTAATCTGCGCAATCCAGATCCCGGTGCTTATTGCAGCAATCGGTGTCGGATGTTCAATCCTGGGTACTTTCCTGGTCCGGACAAAAGAAGGAGCCACCCAGAGTACTCTTTTAAGATCATTGCGGCTCGGGGTATATACCTCTGCGGTACTTATAGCAATCTTTTCCTTTATTCTTATCAATTACCTTCTTGGACTGAAATTCATCGGCATCTGGTTTGCCATGCTTGTCGGTCTTCTTACCGGGATTATTATCGGTTTTTTTACAGAGTACTATACTTCTGCGGATTATAAACCGACAAAGAAACTTTCCGGCAAATCATTGACCGGGGCAGCAACCATCATTATCGGCGGATTATCCCTGGGAATGGCTTCGACGCTTATTCCCGTTATTACTGTTGTTGCAGCAATCCTTGCAGCATATTTTCTTGCAGGCCAGGGAGGAACCGGTTTATACGGTATTGGTATGGCGGCAGTAGGAATGCTCTCCACCCTTGGAATAACCCTTGCAACCGATGCGTATGGACCGGTGGCAGATAATGCCGGCGGGATCGCGGAAATGGCCGGACTTGGCCCGGAAGTAAGGGAGAGAACAGATGCTCTCGATTCCCTGGGGAATACCACAGCTGCTACGGGCAAGGGATTCGCAATCGGATCTGCCGCGCTTACCGCGCTTGCATTACTCGCTGCGTATGGCAATAACATCCTCGAGTTCCTTAAAAAGATTGTTAACGACGGATCTATTACCATTACCCAGGGGTTCAAGGATATTTACAGCGGGATCATCAATTTCGACGGATGGGTGGCAGGCGGTGCTGTTGTTGATATTTTCAATTTAAAAATAGACCTTCTTAACCCGGTAATCCTGGTAAGTCTTTTTATCGGCACGGTCCTTCCCTTTGTCTTTTCCTCGCTTTCCATGAGTGCGGTGGGCAAGGCAGCAGGAGATATGGTACAGGAAGTCCGGCGGCAGTTTAAGGAAAAGAAGGGCATTCTTGCCGGGACAGAAAAACCGGATTATGCAGCGTGTGTTGCTATCTCCACCAAAGGGGCACAGCGGGAGATGATTCTTCCATCGTTGCTTGCCCTTATTGCCCCTGTTCTTATAGGGATTCTTCTTGGTCCATTTGCAGTGATCGCGCTTCTTGCCGGCTCCCTGGCAAGCGGATTTGTTCTTGCCATTATGATGGCAAATGCCGGCGGGGCATGGGATAATGCAAAGAAGTATATTGAAAAAGGTGCACATGGGGGAAAGGGTTCGGATGCCCATAAAGCGGCTGTTGTCGGTGATACTGTCGGCGACCCGTTTAAAGATACATCCGGTCCTTCGATAAATATTTTAATTAAACTTATGTCCATGGTCGCTATTGTCTTTATCTCGGTGTTTGTTGCAGTTAATAATATTATTGCAGGATTGTTCTAGGTTTTTTCGGTTTAAAAAAGGCCGGATTATCACTCCGGCCTTTTTTTTACCGGAGTACCTTATTCAAATTATAATTGGGCTTCAACTATGTTGAAGAAACCGTGGAAGATAAAAGAAGGGAAGGTGAAATGGGGAAAAAGGAATTATTGTTGATACGTATATTACGTAATATATTTCCCCTATACAGGGTAAAGGATGGGAAATTATGGCTTTCGGGTAGTGTCCTTGTTGTTTCCAATCTTATTCCGCTTTTCGGTGTTCTTTTCTTAAACTGGGAACCATGGCTTATCATCATTCTTTACTGGACAGAAAGCGGGATCATCGGCATATACAATATTTTCAAGATACTGTTAAGTGGCATGTTTAACAGGGAAAAACAGTTTTCGCCATCGGGGATTTTCGCCGGATTATTTTTCAGTATTTTTTTCCTTGTTCATTATGGAATATTCATGTTCTGTCATGGTTTTTTGATTATCACCATCATTACCGGGGTTTTCGGAACCGTCGATACGTCTTACACATCAACAGCAGCCGGTCACATCGATGCATTGCTTTCTTTACTATTTGATAAAACAAGTGTAATACCTGTTTCCCGGTTTATGAATGAATTTGTCACACTTTCCGTATTATTTTTAAGCCATGGTATTTCTTTTTGTATGCATTTTATAAAAGAAAAAAGGATTTTCACTACATGGCCGGCAGATTATATGACGGAACCGTACCGGCGTATTATTGTCATGCAGGTTACGGGAATCGCTGGCATTCTCCTTCTGGCCCTTACCGGGTGGCAGGCGGGTATTATTGTGTTATGGGTTATCATAAAAATTATAACGGATTTAAGGGCACATGTGAAGAGTAAGGTGAATGATACAGTAATTCCCTGCCCGGCTTCAGGATTTATTGAATCTTAACGTATAATAAAAGAAATTCCCAATTTTATCTTTTAGTTTAAATTGATATTTACTGGCTTGTTTTATAAGAGTAGTTGATAAAGGATAATCAGGATCCAGAAGCATTTCACTGAATACCAATAAACCTTCCGGTTTTAAAACCCTGTAAAATTCTTTTAAAGCTTTATCATGATCCGGTATTTCACCGAAAACAGTTAATAGCTTTTCCCTTATTCCGGACCGCCGCTATCCGATAACAGCCACATGAATATATCCGGATCGAGCGGGGAGCCACCGTTTCGCCAGATTTGTAAAATTTTTTGATTATCACCTAAAAACAGGCCGTTCTGTTTTTGGGGGGGAATTCGAAAACAGGCAAAACTACTTGACATAAAAAATAGAACCACTGAATACACGGAAAACACTGAATGAAGAAG
>JAFGQK010000168.1 GCA_016935735.1 Spirochaetales bacterium
AAAAATATTTGTCAAATAAAATATTGACTTATCTATATATTTTATGATAAAATAGCAGAAGAAGCAATGATATAAAATAAAAAAGAAAAAATAATTTGCAATTGTATTGAATTGTATATTTTTTTTTGAAAAAAAGGTTGCTAAAATAAAGATAATAGAGAATAATAAAGGGAAATAGAAGAAATAAACGTGTACTTTAAACATATACGTATCAATCTTTATAAATAGTGGAGTAACATGAAACTTTTTGATACTCACGCTCATATAGGGCTTATTAATGAAGACCCGATTGAACAACTCATTATTGTACAGGAAGCAAAACAGGAAAATGTTACCGGAATCGTCAGCATTTCCAATAATTTGAGAGACTTCTTTCAAATATACAATAATTTGAAAACGGAAACCCATATATATCATAGTATCGGCGTTTCTCCTTCCGAAGTTTCGAATCCGGGGCCGGATTGGGAACTTCAAATAGAAGAAGGAACCAGGATGGAAAGGGTTGTTTCTATTGGTGAAATCGGTCTGGATTATTATCACAAGTTCGGTGACAGGGATTCGCAAATCGAGCTTTTCATCCGGCAGCTTGAAATGGCACAGAAGCTGGATTTTCCTGTTATTATCCATAACAGGGAAGCGGGCGCGGATGTCCTGGATATTCTAAGGGAAGAACTCCCCTCCAGGGGAGGAATTCTTCACTGCTATTCAGAGGATGCTGAATATATGAAGAAAGCCCTGGAACTGAATCTCTATATATCTTTTGCAGGGAACGTCACCTATAGAAATGCGCGAAACCTCCATGAAACGGCACGGAAAATGCCCCTGGACAGGATGCTTATAGAGACCGAATCCCCTTTTATGGTTCCCTCTGCACACAGGGGCAAGAGAAACCGGCCTTCATATTTAATAGAGACATTGAAGTTTATTGCCAATCTTCGCGATAAACCGGTGGAAGAGCTTGCTGAAATTTTGTTCGATAATAGTTTGAAATTTTTTGGAATCACCGACCAATTATAAAAACAAAACAGAAAAAACCGGTGAAAACTGCCTGGTCCACCCTGTCTCTCTAAAAGGATTGATCATACCAGGGAATATATTCCTTGCACCAATGGCCGGTTTTACCAATGTTTCTTTCCGGTCAATCTGTCTTGAAAAGGGTGCCTTTTTTACTTTTACCGAAATGGTATCAATAGAAGCCTGTGCAAGGAAAAGTGAAAAGACCCTTCATTTTCTTGATAGACCGGTCTTTAAGTGGAACAACCTGGAAACAATCGTGGGAGTGCAGATTTTCGGGGCAGAACCGTGCCGGATATCTCCCGGATTAAGGGAGATAGCAAGGTATGCGCCTTCACTGATTGATCTGAACTGCGGGTGTTCCATACCCAAAATCCTTAAAACCGGGTCGGGTGCCGCACTGCTAAAGAATCCCCGGAAAATAGGTGAAATGCTTTCGGCAATAACCGCGGAAACTGATGTCCCTGTTACTCTTAAAATCCGTTCCGGCTGGGATGCAGATCATCTTAATTACCTGGAAACCGGATTCATTGCAGAGGAATCCGGGGCTTCTCTCATCACCATCCACCCGAGAACCCGTTCTGCCCTTTTCAGCGGGCAGGCTGAATGGAATCATATTAAAGAGCTTAAGCAAAAGCTGAAAATCCCGGTGATTGGCTCGGGCGATCTTTTTACACCGGAAGATGTCTATCGTATGCTTGCAACAACAGGTTGTGATGGCGTTATGATAGCCCGTGGGGCGATCGGGAATCCTTTTATTTTTTCACAGACCGTAAAACTCCTTTCAAAGGGAAGTTATGAAAAGACAATTCCCCTTACAATGAAACTGGAATGTGCCATAAACCACCTGGAAAGGGATATTGCAATAAAGGGCGAAGAGCGTGCCTGCATAGAAATGAGGAAACATTTTTGTGCATATACAAAGGGCCTGCCCGGGTCTGCTTTTTTAAGAAAAAGCATTGTGAAAGCACGGACAAAAAGGGATTATAAATCGATGGTAGATGATTATCTAATGGGTGATTGATAAACCTGACATAAAAACTCCTGTAACATTTTTACGAAAAGACTTGAAAAGTAGCGGCTCATTTCCTAAATTTAAGGGAATATGAGTTTCTGGCAGCGTATCTGGAATTTTTTTGCAAATCTCTTTAACTGGGATCCCGAGGAAGCGGCAAAGAGAAAAGATTTATCCAAAATTTACAAGTATCTTGGTTCCATAACCCCTGCTTTTTTCAATAAAAATTCCGGGGAACTTCTCCCGGGTTTTGCAAAAATTTTATTTTCATTTATAAGGTATCTTTATCCCATACGCAACCTGCTTGAAAAAACACTCCTTAATAAAGACTACAAGATAGCAGAGCTTTATAAAAACTACCTTATTGAAGCCCAGTTGCCTGAATCTGAACAGACAAAACGGCATAATTTCACCGACAAGATTATAAAAGAGCGGATATTCGATTCTGTTTCCGGGAAAGATGAAATCAATAAAATCAAGCACGAGTTTCATGAATATGTAAAACAATTCAGTACTCCCGGGTTCAGTATGGTAAATAAAGAGCTCAATGATTTTTATAAGTTTATCACCATTTGCCAGCATAATTACGAACCCCTTCTTTCCTTATTTGACCAGGAACTTATTGTCTCGAGTAATTCCTATACCCCGAAATTCAAAGCTATCCAGGGGAGTGATTGTATACCGGAACTTATGGATCTTTATTATATTACTGCCGATTTCTTGATGTCAGAGACAATCGGGAGATACCTTACACAACTTATCGACAGATTGGGGCTGTCCCAGGCTGATGTAATAAAGAAAAAGATTTCCAGGCTTTTAACAAGGGCAGATAAGATATTAAGAACATACCTTACCCCGCAGGTTCTTCTTTGCCTGCTCCGTGCGATGAAAGAGGATCCCGGGTTTGTCGCGGAAATGAGTAAGGAAGCATCAGACTATATTGACCAGTATGTATCCAAAATTTCTACCGGTTTCCGCCAGATGCTTGACAGAATTTTACGGGAAATATCGGAAAATAATATTGCACAGGATCTGGAACAGCTCTTTGGTAATGAGAAGCTTCACCCGCCGGAAGGGTATAATGATACGGAGAGGGATTATTTCCTGGAGAATGGGCTGGAATCATTTACTCATATCAAACCTTTTACCGTACTTAAGAATTACATCAATCTGATTTTTGAACCGAAATCCAAAAATGTCTTTTCGCGGCTGTTATTCGAAGGATTCTTCGAGGACAAAGTTTATCAGAATAATCTTTCCGAGACCTTTTATTCCTGTGTAAGATCGGCAAGTAAAATCGAGCAATTTGAAGCCGGCTTGACAGAGAAAGCAGGGAGTTCACTCCTTACCGTGCATAATGAACTGCAAAAGGTTGAACGGGACAAGGATATGACAGAAAAATTGAATAACATTATTACAGGAATAAACCAGCGGGCCGCTACTATTATTGAGGAGGAAGCAAACCGGTTCAATCAGTTATTAAAGTATCTTACCGAAATTATAAATGATACAAAAGAGAGAAATCCTGCATTTATAAATAATATAAAGGTAATCGGGGGGAACAAGAATAACGAGTTTATACATGATTTGTTTGAAGGACATGGGAAAATGGCACAGTTTATCAAGATTATGAGAAATTTTACCGTGATCCTCTAGCTGCAGGAAACAACCTCTTCCATTTTTTATCTCGATAGAAAGGCAATCCATGGTTTTATTTCGATTTACTGAACAAAGTACTTGCTTCTTTTTTATTCTCACAGTATTATGCAACACATGAAGGTAATCATAGCCGGGTACGGCAGGATGGGTAAAGAAGTAGAAACTATCTGCACCCAGCGGAACCATACGATTGTCGCAAAAATCGATCCTGTGTGCGGGGATGCGGGAACTCTTACAAAAGAGCTGGCAGACCGGGCAGATATGGTAATTGAATTCGCTGTTCCGGAATCCGCATTCGATAATCTTATGCTTTATACAAAATTCGGCATTAATGCGGTGGTGGGAACAACAGGCTGGTATGACCGGATAGATGAGTTTAAAAACCTTGTTGAACAGGGGAATACCGGGTATCTTTACGGTTCAAACTTTTCTATCGGGGCACATCTCTTTTTCAGGCTTATCGCCCGGGCAGCACAGGGTATCAATTCGTTCCCTGAATATGATATTATGGGATTCGAGATTCATCATGGGAAAAAAAAGGATTCTCCTTCCGGTACTGCGTTAAGCATTGCAAAAATTATTTTAGAAAATGTAAACCGGAAGGATACAATCCTGACGGATAAATGCGATCATGTAATAAAAGAAAATGAACTTCATTTTGCATCACTCCGGGGCGGATCTGTTCCCGGAATCCATAAGGTGATAATAGACTCGGAAGCAGATACCATCGAGATATCACATTCTGCACGAAACAGAAGCGGCTTAGCCATTGGTGCAGTCCTTGCTTCCGAGTGGTTAAAAGATAAAAAAGGATTTTTCACTATTGACGATTATATTTCAGAATGTCTTTAATAGAAAGAATCGCTATTTGGATTTCTGCAATTGGCAAAGAAACAAAAACTATATATAAAAGAACAAGGAGGGTAAACAATGTTTAAAGGTGTATTTACTGCACTTATCACCCCTTTTAAGGATAATGGTGATATTGATGAGACTGCATTAAGAAAACTCGTCGATTTTCAACTGGAAAACGGTATTAATGGTATTGTTCCCATGGGAACCACCGGAGAAAGTCCGGCTTTAAACCATGATGAACATATTAAAACTATAAGTATTGTGACAGAGCAGGTAAATGGCAGGGTTCCTGTTATTGCCGGTACCGGCTCAAACTGCACAAGAGAGGCAATTAATCTTACAAAACGGGCAAAAGATACCGGGGTTACGGCAAGTCTCCAGGTAGCCCCGTATTATAACAAACCGACACAGGAAGGATTTTACCGGCATTTTATGGAAATAGCAGAAAGTGTGGATATCCCTGTCATCATTTATAATATCCCGTCAAGAACTTCGAAAAACATCGAAAACAGCACCACCTTGAGGCTTGCAGAACACCCGAATATTATCGGGGTAAAAGAGGCAAGCGGGGATATAAACCAGATGATGGATCTTATACTGAAAAAGCCTGAATCATTTACCGTTTTATCCGGGGATGACAACCTTACCTATCCCCTCATGGCCCTGGGCGGTAACGGGGTTGTCTCGGTGGCAAGTAATATCATACCGGGCAGGATGGTTTCGTTCTGTGATGCTGCACTGAAAGGTGATTATCCTGCGGCGAGAAAGATGCATTATGAGCTTTTCCCTTTGTTCAAAGCATTGTTCCTGGAAACGAATCCCATACCGGTAAAAGCCGCGCTTGCCCTCATGGGAAAGATAAAAGAGGTATACCGGCTCCCCATGTGCCCGATGCTCAAGGAGAATAAGGAAAAACTCATAACCGTCTTAAAACAGTACAATCTTATTTAAGCTTTTGTAAAAGTTTGGCAAGACGAATAAAATCCTCCCCTTTCAGTTCTTCGGCCCGGGTATTCCGGTGAAACCCGGCCTGTCCAATTGCGTTTTCCAGCATCCGGGGAGGATAAGTTTTCAGGTCTTTATCTGAAAGCAGGTTGTTGAGCAGGGTTTTCCGCCTGGATAAAAACCCGGTCCGTACAATATGGAAAAAGAAATCCCGGATAGAAGTATCAGGAACATGCAGGGAAGGTACAGCAGAGATGATTGATGAAACCACCTCCGGTTTCGGATAAAAAGAACCCGGTTTAATATCCTGTCTTTCTTTGATAGTAAATGCAGACTGGAAAAGAATGGAAAAGGAGGAATAGCTTTTTGTCCCGGGCAGGGCGGCCATCCGTAAAGCAAGTTCCCTCTGGACAGTGAATATAAAAGCATCCGGGACAAATCCGTCAATCACAAAGGAGGTGATAATTGCGGAGGCCGAAGCATAGGGCAGATTCCCCATTACCTTATCCGGTTTTCCGCAGTCTTTGTATGCAGTTTTCCAGGTTTTCACCACATCCCCCTGCACAATGGAAAAAGCGGGATATGAAGAGAATACCCGGTTCAGATAGCGGATCATCCCCCAATCAATCTCAAAAGCAATGATTGTTGCCCCTGTTTTTAAGAGGGGTTCTGTCATTGCACCAAGCCCCGGGCCTATTTCCCAGATAACATCCCCTTTCCCCGGCTTGATAAACTCGATTATTTTTTCTCTTGCACCTGGATTAACCAGGAAATTCTGCCCCCATTTTTTCTTTAACGTCACATGAATATCGTCGAGTACCTTTTTAATTTCTGCCGGAGAATCATAGTTCACCCTCTTTGCATCCTCCTGGTTTTTTTATGATAAGCTGTCCGGGGTTTAATGCATCCCTCCGGAATGAATACCGACCTCCTTATAATTGGCAGGGGAAATAAAAAAGGAATCATACACATAAGAAAAATAACCCAGTGCCACCACTTCCATTGAAGAGTAATCCCGGGAATTTTACTGAAAAATGAAGTAACCTTTGCCATTATTCCGTAAACAGGGGAAAAAATGAATTCCCCTGATTCCCTGATAAAGGGGAAATGAGTGACATTCAAAAAAAGAAAGATGATCCCTCCCCAGAGAAATACGGTAACAAAAGGGATTAAAAGGAGTGTCACGATAATGCCGGATGGATACATTGTCCCGAAATGGAGAAAGACGATTGGTGCTGTACCTGCCTGGGCCCCGATTGAAAGGGAAAAAGGGAGTGCAATAAATGGTGGCAGGTATTTTTTGAAGAAAGCGGCAACAGGAGGGCTGATAATGATAATTCCTGCCATGGCCAGAAAAGACAGTTGAAAAGAAAGTGAATATGCCGAAACCGGGTCTGCAATAAGGATAAGGGAGCAGGCAATTCCCAGGAGGTTAAGGGGCTCACGCTCCAGGGAAAGAAGATAACAGGTGCCAAAGATAATAATCATAACAGTGGCACGTACAAGCGAGGGTTTTGGTCCGACAATAAAAAGGTAGAAAAGAATAACGCAAAAACCGGCAGAATATTTCATCCATGGCCATGGAAGAAAAAAGAGGAGAAGACTTACCAGTGCGTAAATGATCCCGGCATGAAGCCCGGAAAGTGCAAGAATATGAAGAGTCCCGGTTTTCTCAAATCCATTATATAAATCCGGGGGAAGGTCTTCCCGGATACCGAGAAAAAGGGCTTTAAAAAGCGCGGATGCAGGGAATCCCATAGTTTCAATCAAAGAAACGAGACCGGTATGCAGATTCTGCCGCACCTGGAAAAGAAAAAAGGAATAGCCGGTCCGTGCAATATCCCTGTTCCCGGCATAACATATGAAATCCCTGTCCTCCCCGGAGCCGGCAGGAGAAATCCCGGATTTTACAGACACTTTTTCCCCGGTAAAAAGCATTACTCCCGGTTTGGAAATCACCACTACCCTGCCCCGTGCCCCGGCAGAAGCTTTCAGTACATCAGACTGAACATCAATAAGGTCTATATAATGAATAAAGCCACTCTCTCCTGCCGGGACGCTGTCTTTTATACAAACACCGGTAAATGAACTGATACGGGTAATACGTAATCCCGTAAATACCTTTGCCCTGTCTACTGTTACCCGTGCAGAGAGGGAAAACCCGAATGCAATACCAAGGGTACAGGCAATAAGGAATATTCCTTTCTGCTTCAGTCCTTTCCTGTCATTCTGTACAAGAAATGTCACACCGGCACCCGCGGTCACAATCCCGGTACATACAAGCAGGAATCCGAACCAGCGAATTCCCGAAGTATAAAAGGTAAGGGCAAGAGCGATGGCAAACAAGACAAAAAATGAAAACTTCCGGTGAATCATAATGTTGATGTACCCTTGTTATTTTAAATTCCGGAGTGCACGTTGTGCAGCCGCTTTTACTGCTTCACTGTAATGAAGGTACCGTGAATAGAGGAGAGCCTTACTGGCAATCCTGTCCCCGATGACTTCCAGGGCATGGATAACGGCAAGCACGATTTGTTCATCACAGGTATTCCCATTTTCCGTAAAGGAATTGATGTATTCCAGGTAAAGGGTAAGCCTTTTTGCAGCTTCATGGCTTCTCATATTCCCCAGGCCTTCGATTGCCTGTATGAGAAATGATTTCCGCACTCTCCCATTGTCCAGATCAGCTATTGCCTGGTCAAAGTGCTCAATCATCAATCCGGCCGCAGGCGCCCATCCCTTTTTACTCAAGAATTCTGCTGCAAGATACCGGATTTCCAGGGACACGATAAGTGCATCCTGGTTCTCCGGGGAAGAATAGAGGGCTATCTTGAGTGCAAATTCAGCTATCCTGCATTTTTCCCGGTCGTTTAATCTGGTTGATTCAATACTTCTTATAAGGGACTCTTTTCTTGCAGGCATTCTTCCTTCCATAATAACATTCATATAAAGCTGGCTTAAATCCCCTTTTATCATATCAAGTGCCTGTTCAGCAGCACCGGTCACCTGGTCCGAATAGTGCTGAATCATTGCAGTAAAAACCGGCTCAAAAGAAGACGGGTCCCCGATCCTGCCCAGGGTCTGGATGCAGGCAATTATTACCTTTAATTCCATTTGTTTTCCTGTAAGGAAAAGAACATTCCGGGAATCGAGCCATTTGTTCATTTTTACAATCAGGTCTGCATCGTCTTTTCCCAGATCACCAAACGCAGCGAGTATCATCACTTTTAATTCTGTATGACTGATTTTTGTGAACAATTCCCATAGATCATCCAGGGCACCTGTATATCCGGCAATATGAATCTGGTTTATTGAAAATTCAGCTATACGGACAAGGATATCGTCTGTTTCCAGAAATTCAATCTGACCAAGAACATAGAGAATCGCCCGGTGATAAAGCGAATCCATACCCTCGATCCCTGTATCTGACGCATCCAGCAGTACGTTATATTTTACCTCCGGGCTCCCCTTTTCAAAGTTCTGTATAAAAATATCAACAAGACTGGAATCCCCGCTGTAGAGTAAAAATGAAAGTAAGAGAAATAATACAGGAATCGCTTTTTTCATCATTGTTTTAAAAATCTTCTCCTGTATAGTACATAAGGTTCTGCTAAAAATCAATGCTTTTTTACTCTTGATCTTTTACACATGAACGCCCATTATATATAGACAGGAAGTAATTCCCGGCAAACCGGTAAGATTGCTGTAAAAAGGAGTAAAGACATGAATAAAGTGAAGATTATTTGCACGATCGGCCCATCGTGTTCTTCTTATAAAATGCTGAAAAATCTTGTGAATGCAGGCATGAATGTAGCGCGCCTGAACTTTTCACACGGCACGTATGAGGATCATGAGGCTGTTATAGAACTGGTAAAAAGGATACGGGAGGAAACAGGGAAGAATATCGGCATACTCCAGGATTTAAGCGGACCCAAGATAAGGGTGGGAAACCTCCCGGATAACCAGATTACCCTGGAAAGAGGGACCAGTGTAAGGCTTGTTCCCGGGGAAAAGTACACAAACACAGGAGGGATCCATTTTATACCGGTAAAATACGAGCACCTGCTGAAAGATGCAGAGGAAGGGGGCCGGATACTTCTTGATGACGGGTATATTGCACTGAAGGTGGAGAAAAAAGAATCCGATTCACTTCTCTGTACAGTAAGTGACGGGGGAATATTAAAAAGTAAAAAGGGAGTCAATTTCCCGGGGCAGGTACTTTCCGGCAAGGCACCTACAAAGAAAGACCTGTCTGATCTTGCATTTGGTGTTGGAAAAGGGGTCGATTTTATCGCCCTTTCCTTTGTGCAGACAAAGGATGATATTATGACATTAAAAGACGAAATTAAAAAACTGGGCGGCACCCAGCCGGTAGTTGCTAAAATTGAAAGGGATACCGCTTTAAAGGAACTGGATGCTATTATCTCTGCTTCTGATGCTGTTATGGTTGCCCGGGGTGACCTGGGTATTGAATGTGAACTCTCCATGATCCCCATTTACCAGAAACTTATTGTCCGGCTCTGTAATCTGAAAGCAAAACCGGTGATTACTGCCACGCAGATGCTTGAAAGCATGATAAAAAATCCGCTTCC
This sequence comes from Spirochaetales bacterium, assembly GCA_016935735.1. GTDB lineage: Bacteria > Spirochaetota > Spirochaetia > SZUA-6 > JAFGRV01 > JAFGRV01. Next base: position 10,081 of record JAFGQK010000168.1, read on the forward strand.
CACCCGGGCAGAGGTAACCGATGTGGCAAATGCCATTTACGATGGATCCGATGCAATCATGCTTTCAGCAGAAACAGCTGTCGGCGATTTTCCTGCAGGAGTTGTAAGTATTATGCGGAAAATAGCGGATAATGTGGAAAAAAACCTCTGGCTTGACCGTGGATGGGTAAGGGATGAACGGCCGGCATTAAAGGTGGAACCCGGCCTGGCAATTGCGGAATCTGTCTGCAATTCTGCCCGGGAAATGGAAGCGAAATACATTATAGCAAACACGATGTCCGGGAAAACAGCCCGTCTGATCTCCATGTTCAGGCCTAGAACCAGCATCATTGCCATGACTCCCGTGCTTGAAACATATTACCAGCTTTCCATGGTATGGGGACTTAAAACAATATATAATAAACAACTTAATGCGGATTTTATCTCTATGGTGAAAAAGGATGAGGAAATCCTTAAGAGCCAGGGGCTGGTAAAACCGGGAGACCGGATCGTCGTTTCCGCAGGTATTCCCCAGGCAGTGCCGGGAAAGACAAATATCATGAAACTCCATACGATTGGAGAAGAGTAACAACAAGGTGGTACCATCCTTTTATGCAACGATGTAAACGGAAAGGTGACTGCTGCCGGAGCTTTCCCGGCTGGTTCGGTCCCGGGGAAGTGGAAAAGGCTGCTTCCCACCTGGGCATGACAGCCGATGCATTTGTCCGGCGTTATATCATTATCGACGGCATGACAGTGGAAGAGTATGGCCGGGTTGATGTTTTTTCACCGGTACGGTTGAATAAACACGGGGAACCTGCCCTTCCTCCTTTAAGCCGGGTAGATTTCTTCTACCGTTATTTTAAGGGGCCCTGTATCTTTTTTAAAGATAACGGTTGTATGCTGTACCCTTTCCACCCGATTGAATGCCGGTACTACTTCTGTGACCAGCCGCCGGAAAAGAACCTTTCACATAAGGAAATTGCGTTGATGTGGGCAAGGTGAACCAGGGTATAGTTTTGTTTACTTCATATCTTTACGGATTACTTAAGGTATTCAAACTTACAATTATACGGATTGTACCTGGAATTCATCTGCATAGGATAAAAATATATTGCATTTCCCCTGGAGGTTCCGTAATAGAATGAAGAACTGTTCAGGGCTTTTCCAACCGGCAGCATGGTTTTTTCACTTATATCATTTTTTCTTGAACTATTATATCGCGAAGTAAATGTCATACCCTGGCTGAATGTTTGATGAACACTTTCAGATTTAATATATTTCGGATATTCCTTATTCAGGATAATAAAATTATTATGCAGGTATATATATGAATTATTTTTATCTACCAATTTGTTAGTAAAATCTGCCAATAAATTGTTTTTAGGGTTATTAATCAACTCACTTATATTTTCAATTTTATTAGTTTTTAAATATAGTAAAAATTTTAATGACTCATCATAAACCGGAACAACTTTCTGCATGAGGATAAGTGGATTATCTATTTTAAAGGTATTCCCCAAATATTCAAAGATATCAGAAACAAGAGTACTAGAATCATTTTGCGATAACTCATGGCATATAAGTTTAAGCTGGATGAAAACAAAACATTGAGTTTCGTCATAATAATACTTTTTCTCAAATTTACCATTTATCAAATAACTGTCTTTTACGTATTCCATTATACCCCTCCTTGATTCCTTGTTTCTTGTTCTATTTCGGAAATTAAATTTATGAAATCATTGTGAAAAACTGGATCATAAAAAGTATCAAATTGATAAAATTGATATTCCGAAATATTAAATGAATCGTCAGGGTCCCTGATTGCCTTTATTATAAAAAAGTGCTTTTCCTTTAAGCCTATTACTAAACAATCCGGTCCCTGCCGTTGATTGAAATAAAAATTAAATAAAGCCGAATATATACGGAACATAACAGAAATTTTATTTAATAAAACCGCATTAAAATGACCGGTAATAGTTACCTGGTAGTTCGTTACGCAATGCTTATCTTCACTAATAATGAAATACTTTATATCTTCCTTTTTAACAGCAAGATTATTATAATCTATATTAATAATGTAAAGCGATGAAAAATTTTCAAGCCATTCCTTTGTTTTTAAATTTGCATTGAATTTTACATAAGCAAGGTTTTTCGATTGTTTGGATTCATCATAAGCAAGAAATAGTCCCGAGCCAAAATTACTTTTATTGATTCTTTCCTGGTGATACATCGGGCAAAACTCAATTTCCTTTGATAAAAACTTATTCAAATCCTGAATTTTATATTGTATAATCGTATCGGTAAAAAAAGAGTATCGAGTTTCTCATTAAACTTAATAAGGTTTTCACTTTTCGACAATTTTTTATTTAATTGTTTCATGTTCACGACATATGGTTTATTGGAAATATCATCAAACAAAAATATTTGACTAAAATCCTGGACAGCGGTAATATTCTGTTGTTGATTACCATTATTAAAGATGATTTTATCACTCATAATAACCTCCGAATTATTTATTATTTTAAACTTCCTGACTTCGGATTTCCTGGAATCAATTTCAAAGATAATTGCCTCGGAAATTTTTTCATATAGATCGAAATAAATGAAAACATTTTTATTATAATAATCAATAATTAAATGCAAATCATCAAAAGGTGATTCTATATGATTAAACTTCGGCTTATATAACGGCCTGGTATCTTTTTTAATAACATATTTTCTTTCTATAATTGCTTCGAGATTGTACTCCAAAGGTCCAGGAGCGAAGGGGGTGTTACATATAAATAGCTTTCCTGCGGATGAATAATTACTTTATTGTCTTCATATTTTCTGATTGCGAATTTCCTGAAAAAATTCTGGAACCGGTTATTGAAATACTATATAAATATAAAAAAAATGATTCTTTAAACTCCAATGATACACAAAAAGAATTAGACAATTTAAGCTGGAAAATGGGAAAAAAGTTATATAAACACCGAGACGATTTATATGAACGATAAATCTTTTTTTGATACCAACCTTATTGTCTACTTGTTTGATGAATCAGAAAAAGAAAAGCAAAAGAGAGTAAATGCTGTATTCTTGAAATGTATAAATAAAAAAAATGCTTTTATAAGTGTCCAGGTAATAAATGAGTTTATAGTCATAGGAACAAAAAAGATTAAGAATCCAATATCTTTTCCTGAAATAGAAAAAAGAATAAGGTTTTTAGAAAATAGATGTTATGTGAGTAATTTAATTATTCAGGATAGTTATGAAGCAATTAACATTAAAAATAAATACCAGTTATCCTTTTGGGATTCTTTTTGTCTTCCCATATTCATGTACTTCTCTTCAAATAAAAGGTACAATTTTGTCAAATCCCTACAAAAAAAAGCCTTCCGAAAAACCGGAAGGCTTCTAATTCTTTATAACTACAAGCAGTTATCCTGCTGCGGACTGGACTTGAACCAGCACAAGGTAACCCTCACTAGCCCCTCAAGCTAGCGTGTCTACCAATTCCACCACCGCAGCATTTAATAATTACTAATTATTCGACAATAATACCGCTTCTCTTTAATTCTGTCAAGTAAAAATAATACAATAATACAATAATATCCTTTTATCCTTAATAATCATTCCCTTTCATAGATATACTACAGGTTCTTTATCTAACTCAAGCCCCATACTTCATGATTTTATCCGCATAAGAAAGGGCCAGCTGGAGAAGAACCGGTGTACGGATATTGCCCCAGAAACCCCTTGCACATGCCCGTTCTCCGAATGTGTCTGCATCATCCGGACGGGTGTACATTGCTTTGAGTAAAAATGGCACGGGATGACCTGAATGCGCTTTCATAACAGCGGGTGTGGAATGGTCGCCGGTAACAATAAGGACATCCGGGTTTAATGCCGTGATCTGCGGGATGATTGCATCAACCTTCTCTATTTCCTTTACTTTTGCATCAAAATCACCATCTTCCCCTTTTGAATCCGTATACTTGTGATGAATGAAAAAATAATCATGTTTATTCCAGTTTTCCTTTAACAATCTCATCTGATCTTCGAGGTTGTTGATGCCATCGATCACTTTCATTCCCACCAGCCTGCTCACCCCTTTATAATCCGGATACACTGCCAGTGCCAGGGGGTTAAGCTTGTCCCTTTCTTTCATTCCCGGGATGGAAGGGAGTTCTGCAAACCCACGTAAAAGACATGCATTTGTCGGGGGCAAATCTTTGAGTATCCGGAAAGCCTGCTTAATGAATTCCTTTGTAATACCGGCCGTTTTTTCGCCTTCAGGTTCGGTAGCAACCGGGTCCAGGGGTTTCACCCCGGTTTTCTGCGTATCGGTATCTGCCACTTTATCGGAAAGCCCTGTTCCCCGGAAAATAACAACCGCCCGGTAATCTTTTACCGGTTTTATAAATACCTGCACACCGGGAATCGATACGTTCTTTAATAGTTCACAGAGTTCAGCACACTTCTCTGTAGGGATTCTCCCTGCCCGGCGGTCGGTTATGTTTCCATCTGCATCCTGTGTGGCAAAGTTCATCCTTGCTGCAACATCCCTGGGTTCCAGTGGAAACCCGATCCCCATTGCAGCGACGACACCGCGTCCTATTGGGAAATCAAGGGGTTCATAACCAAATAATGCAAGATGTCCGGGTGCAGACCCTGGCGGGATTCCAAAATCGATAGGGATATGCATCCCGCATTCGGATTCCTTTGCGAGTTTATCCAGATGCGGTGTGCAGGCTGTTTCAAGTTCGGTCCTGCCACCGGCTTCCCTGGGAAGACCTCCCAACCCATCCAGCACCAGGAGTACGATTTTTTTTTCATTTTGTACTATAAGATGCTCTAAAAGTTTATGCATTTATACACTCCTTTCTGTCCAGGAATTTCACCCATAGTAACACAAACTTCTTTAACTTTACAATATCTTAATGAGTGAAAACAGTTGTTCAGAAAAAAATAATGAAAAATCGGATAAAAAGAAAGCATCAACTATTTCTTATTATGAGTTGTTTTTTTACTTTTTATCTGAAATGATACTTCCCAATCCAGATTTTCCCACCATGTTTCCAGACCAGAATAAATAGTTATATCCAGTAAAGAAAGAGAAAACTTTTTAAAAGAAAGGGCTCCGGGATCCGGTGTGTGGATGCCCATTTCTTTAAGGGAAAGCGATTGTTCATTCCTGGCCAGAAAAAATCCTGTATAAAGAGGAAAACAGACAATACCCGTTCTTTTTTCCCCCTGGTTCCGGTTCCTGGACAGGGGAATAAGAAACTTCCTGCACTCTGTTATAAGAGTTGACAGGGCTTTACATTCCTTAAGTTCAAGATACAGGGAACCGGAAATTTCTGTGAGTTGTGAAGTTGTAATGGTGAACCCGTCAAAACGAAAAGATTCCTTCAACGTTCTTTTTATGATTTTACCGGGAATTTCATTATGAATGGAAAGAAGGGGAACCATGGCAGGAAGTACCAGGGCAGAAATATATCCATATTGCGAGAAAAGAGTAGATCGAAGAGAAAGGATCTTCAGTTCAATATCCTGGGGAGGGGTCAGAACCAGGAACTTTAATTGATCCATGTTTTTAGCGTACCATAAAAAAAAGGGAATATCAAATAAATTATGAAACAGGGGTGCGATTTTAAAATCCAGGACGATTTGATGTCTGTATTTTCGCGCTGTTAAAAAAAATTCATAATAGGAAGAAGGTTGTCATTATAACAACGCTGTGTTACTATAGGTGAAAATCCTGGTATTATTCCAGGATTTTCAGCCCGTAACACTTGCATTGGCCGTGACCTTCCTGAATTTGATGTAAGTGAAGGTCATAGAGTATTTCCTGCTTTTCTTGTTTTTGGTTGTAAATATAGTCAATGCTGTGTTATTATAGATAAAATTGGTTAATGGGGTAAAAAGTGTTGAAAAGAAAAGTATTTAAAATAGCAAATGAATATTCAAGAAGAATTACTCAATATGATAATATGGAGGCAATTATACTTGGAGAAGCAGCAGATATTGAGGTATATGATCCGAATTTTATTATTGCAATGGATGTCTATTATTCAGGAAGACTGCTCTCTGCCAAAAAGAGAAATGTCTTGTATGGAAATCCGGAATTTTTTGAATCTTCTTCTGTTTATCCGATGGATAGATTCATTTCTGAAAATCTGCCTGTCATTATTAATTACAGGCATATAAATCGGATAGACCGGATCTTTGACCGGATTGAACGTTCGGAATGGGTCTTTAGAATGGAATCCTCCAATATTTTTCATCGTCTTAAGGAAGGACATGTACTCTTTAACAGGAATGGATGGATAGATAAGATAAAGAAACGATTTACAGCAATTCCGGATGAATTCTGGGAGCACATTCTTGATTCGGCCAGGTTCTTAATCGAGCATCATCTGCGGGAAATAAATGTTTCCATATTCAAGAGCAATAATCTTCTTTACCTTATTTCTCTTACCCATTTCATTAAGAGTGTCTGCAGTTTTATTTATGCACTGAACAAGGATTTCGAACCTTCCCCCCGTTTATTGTATGGGGCAATTAAGAAACTGCCCAATCTCCCGGATGAATTTATGAACCGGTTTAATATACTTCTTAATCCGGCAACAGAAGTTTCTCTTGAACAAAAAGGGGAAGTTGCGACTCTTATTACAAAGAGTCTTATTACCATGAAACTGGAATAAAGGTGGGCCAGGCAGCTCCCGGCTGTTCATTTCTTTCTAAATAAACCAGGAATATAAGGATGGAAATAGAAAGGATTTTTACAAAAAACGGAAATCCGTATCAGGGTATCTCCTTTGAAAAACGGATTTCGGAAATCAAAGATCCGGAAGGAAAAAGAATTTTCAGGCAGGAGGATGTTACCGTTCCTTCCTTCTGGTCACAGGTTGCTACCGATATACTGGCGCAGAAGTATTTCCGCAAATCAGGTGTTCCTTTAAAAAACGGGAAAAAGGGCAGGGAAAATGATGCACGGCAGGTATTCCACCGGCTTTCATATACCTGGTCTGAATGGGGTGGCAGGTATGGTTATTTTCATTCGGATGAGGATAAAAAGAATTTCTACGATGAAATTTGCTATATGCTTGCCCACCAGATGGCTGCTCCCAATTCTCCCCAGTGGTTTAATACAGGTCTTTTTTCTGTGTACGGAATTAAAGGACCGGCCCAGGGTCATTATTATATTGATCCTGACACGGGAAAGCTGAACCAATCCGGGAGTGCCTATGAACGCCCCCAGCCGCATGCATGCTTTATCCTGCCTATTGAAGATACACTTGTAAATAAAGACGGGATAATGGAACTCTTAATAAAAGAAGCACGGCTTTTTAAATACGGATCCGGGACAGGGACGAATTTTTCCAGACTGCGGGGTAAAGGAGAACCGTTAAGCGGTGGAGGATTTTCTTCCGGTCTCCTTTCTTTTCTAAAGATCGGGGACAGATCTGCTTCTGCAATCAAGAGCGGCGGGACCACGCGCAGGGCTGCTAAAATGATTACCCTTGATGCGGATCATCCGGATATTAAAGAGTATATCGATTGGAAGATACAGGAGGAATACAAGGTCGCTTGCCTGGTAACGGGAAGCAAAATCATTAAAAAGCACACGGAATCCATTATATCTGCAAGTATGATACGTAAAGGAAACACCTTCATAGACCCGGAGAAAAATCAGGATCTCTATTACGCAGTAAAAGATGCACTGGAAGATCATGTTCCCCCTGGCTACATCTACCGGTTAATCCATTTATTGCAGCAGGGGAAAATACCGGATGATTTGAGGGAATACACTGTCGATTGGGAAGGTGAAGCATATAATTCAGTGAGCGGGCAGGCAGTCAATAATTCCATACGGGTGAGTAATGAGTTTATGCAGGCTGTACTGGACGATAAGGAATGGGTACTCACGTACAGGACAAACGGAAAGGTGAAAGATAAAATCAGGGCAAGAGAACTCTGGGAAGAAATCACCTGTGCCGCATGGAGCTGTGCAGACCCGGCACTCCAGTTTCATACAACAATAAATGAGTGGCATACATGCCCGGAAGGAGGCGAGATAAGGGCCTCAAATCCCTGTTCGGAATATATGTTTCTGGATGATACTGCCTGCAACCTTGCTTCTTTCAACCTTGTGAAATTCTACGATAAAGAAAAAGGTATATTTGCTATTGAAGAATTCCTGCATGCAGTATCTCTCTGGACAATTGTTCTGGAAATAAGCGTGCTTATGGCGCAATACCCGGGAGAGGAACTTGCCCGGAGAAGTTATGATTACAGGACGATCGGTCTCGGATTTGCAAACCTCGGCTCCCTTCTCATGCAGATGGGAATCCCCTATGACAGTGATAAGGGGAGAAACATCACCGCGGCACTCTCTGCCCTGCTCACTGGTCAGGCATATCGTACTTCTGCCATGATTGCAAAAGAATTAGGCCCTTTCCCAAAGTTTCAGGAGAACAGGGAACATATGCTCAAGGTAATCCGTAATCATCATAATGCCGCTTTGAACAAATCGCCGGAGGCGTATGAAGATTTGTCCGTAACACCAGTGGGATTGAATCAAAAGTATCTTCCCCGGGAATGGATAGATGCGGTAAAAAGGGTCTGGAATGCTGCACTCACCCATGGACAGGAGTACGGATACAGGAATGCACAGGTGAGTGCAATCGCCCCTACAGGAACAATCGGACTTATCATGGATTGTGATACGACAGGTATTGAACCTGATTTTTCCCTGGTAAAATTCAAACGGTTCGCCGGCGGTATGATTCATAAACTAATCAATACCTCCATGATACCCTCATTAAGAAAACTCGGATATCCGGAAAATAAGATATCGGATATTATATCCTATTGCGCCGGTCACAGAACACTTCACAATGCACCAGGCATTTCACTGAAACAACTAAAGGAAAAGGGCTTTTCAGACCAGATGCTCCAGAAAATAGAACAGGAAACAGGGCATGCCCTCTCAATCACCCATGTTATCACCCCGGAGATACTGGGAAAAGACCGGGTTATTCAACACCTGGGTTTTTCCTTAAAAACAATAGAACAGCCCCGGTTCCATCTTCTTAAAAGCCTTGGATTTACCCCCGAAGAGATTGAAAAAGCAGACAATTATGCATGCGGGATGATGACCATCGAAGGTGCACCACACTTGAAAAAGAGCGATTATCCTGTTTTTGATACGGCAAATCCGGGGGGAAACTATGGCAGGCGTTTCATTTCACCCGGGGCACATATTAAAATGATGGCTGCAATCCAGCCATTTGTTTCAGGGGCAATCTCAAAAACCATCAATCTGCCTGCCCATGCAACAATAGAGGAGGTGAAACAGGTTTTCCTTTCCTCCTGGCAAAAGATGCTTAAATCAATTTCCATATACAGGGATTGCTCAAAATTAAGCCAGCCCCTCTATTCCCGTGTTATTGAATCTGATTCTGTTTTAAAGACAATTTTTAAGAATAATGCAGTGGATAAAAAGATCAGGACCGGGGAAAAGGATACTTCACCCGCTGTGCCGGGAAGGAGTACCCGTACATCCCTGCCGCCCAGGCGGAAAGGGTATACGCAAAAAGCAAAGATCGGTGGTCATAGCATTTTCTTAAGAACCGGCGATTATACAGATGGAAGATTAGGTGAAATCTTTCTCGATATGTATAAGGAGGGAGCTGCTTTCAGGTCTCTTTTGAACAGTTTTGCTATTGCCGTGTCCCTTGGCCTCCAGTATGGTGTTCCCCTGGAAGAGTATGTCGATGCGTTCACCTTTACCCGGTTTGAACCGAATGGAATTGTCCAGGATCACGAGAATATAAGAATGGCGACCTCTGTACTGGATTTCATCTTCAGGGATCTTGCTTTAAATTATCTGAAACGGATCGACCTGGTACAGGTGAAGCCCGATGATCTTATCTCTACTGGTACAATGGAAACAAAAGAAGAGCAAAGCCCCGGGGATTATGACCCGGAGAATCCATCTTCCATAGCCCGCTTAAAAGGATACGAAGGTGATCCCTGTTCAGTTTGCGGTCATTTTACCCTGATCCGGAATGGCACCTGCCTGAAATGTGAAACCTGCGGCGCAACTACCGGGTGTTCTTAAAAAGCCGTAAACTGCTTAAACTCATTAAACTCACAACATTGTTGCTCTTTTCTCATAATGTGATATAATAAGTGGGTATGCACCTGGAAAAAAACTCAAAAGTACAATTACTCTTTATACGACACGCAGAAAGGCACATTATCACCAGGCTTGAAAAGCACAGGGAAGTTTCGTTAACGAAAAAGGGTGAACACGACTCCTTTTTATTCGGGAAAAAGATAAAGGAATACAATAAAAAAGCAGTTATTTTCCACAGCCCTGTTAAACGGTGTATTCAAACAGCAGAACATATATTCAAGGGTATTAATGATAAGAACAGTACACTCCGGGGGGTTCAATCAGTTTTAGGCGGGGATCATTATTCAAAGAATCCGAAAGAAATTTCAAGCTATTTTAATAAATACGGGAACCGTAAATTCTTAAGAAGATGGTTCAATTCCGGCCTCCCGGATGGTTTCATTATGCCACATAAAGATGTTGCACGGATGGAAATGAACCTTATCCTTGAACAACTGGATACCTATGAAGGATTAATCATCAATATTACACATGATTGGAATATACTGGTATTACTTGAATATTATTTCGGCTTACCGTTTGAAGAGGCAGGAATGCCGAACTATCTTGATGGAATAGCAGTGTATAAGGAAAATGATGACCTCTCTTTCATATATAAAAAATATCGATGCAGAATTAATAAAAATTCTCTTGCCGGATAATTTTATCTTGAAAACATTCCCGGAAATAATATGGCGAATACCCCGGATGATGGTATTTTATAATAAAGATAGCTGTAAATACATGCGGTAGAAATTATCTTTTTAACATATCCACGTGTTTCACGAAAGGGAATTGCCTCTATGAACAGATCGGGCGGAAGCCCCTTGTATTCTTTTTCCCATCTACGGAGATTTCCGGGACCGGCATTGTATGCAATAAGAACCGCGGGTATGTTCTTGAGTACCCCCAGAAGGCGTGCGTAATAATATGAACCCATGAGTATGTTTGTTTCCGGGTCTGTCAGATCATATTCATCCAGCCGGAGCCAGCCGGCAATATCATTTGCCGTTACAGGCATTAACTGGGAAAGTCCGACAGCACCGGCCACCGAAGTATTTCCTGCATCAAATGCACTTTCTTCCCGCACAAGAGAATAGAAAACGGGCGGGAAAAAATCCCGTTTCTGTGCATTCATTTCTATGATATTTCTGTATGCAGCCGGATAAGCATACATCAACTCTTTTTTTGTTAACTGGTTATCCTTCCTTATCCGGTATGTATTCATAAGCCAGATAGATTCTTTATAATACCCATGTTCCTGGAGTCTTTTCACAAGGTAAAGAATCACCTGGTTGCTTATGGATTCCCTGTATTTCATGAGTATGGAATACCCATCCTCAATAAGACCGAAATCGAAAAAACCGGTAATAAATGCCTCTAAAGAAGTGAGTTTTTTCCTGTTTAACCCGGTTTCCGGACTTTCTTCTGATGCTTTGTATTCAAGGAATAATGGCTCCTGGTGAAGGAGTAAAGCAGCAAAGAATGCATAGTAATTATCATCATTTACTTTACTCACCTTTTGTAAATACTGTGTTATTTTCTGTTCAGGATCCTGCTCCTTTATATACCCTTCCATCAGAAACCGGGCAATCAGGAATTCCAGTTGAATGATTATTGTCTCTGAAGCCAGGGGAAGAAGAGATTCATACATATACTGTATGGGTTGCCATTTTTTCCCTGCAACTAAAATACTGATACTCTTCTGAATAATATCATCAAAATAAGCAGGATCATTCCATTGTTTTGCATAAAGAATCACTTCATCGATAAAACGGAGCGGGGATATTTCAAGAATGCAGGCAAGATAAAACCAGGCAGCCCGGTCTTTCTGTATTGGATCCTCGGTATCCCGGACAACACTATTCAGATATTTTACCGCTTTTGTATAGTCATTATTCTTTCTGGCAATTCTTCCGGCCATTTCCAGTGCATCCAGCTTTACTCTGCCGGATAGTTTTTCTGAAAGGGTGGTAAGGAATTTCAAGCCCTGTTCGTATTTCCCGGAAGAAAGATAGACAAGTCCGAGCTCGCTTATGATTGTCGCCCCTTCAAGTATTTCCGGTTTTATGGCATTCAGAAAGAATTCCACAAGTGGTATTGCAAGATCATGATTTCCGGCAGACAGCAGGCTTTTTGCAACCAGGTATTGCTGCATCCCTTTATCAAACGCCTTGAATCGTGTGCTCTCACGCATTATGTATTGATACGCCCGTTCATGAAGGCTGCTACTCTGGAATGCAAGAAAAAGATGAATAAACGAATCTGTCCAGCCTTTCTTGTCACGATTACACCCGGCTATTGCTTTAAAAAAAAGGAGTTCCGGGTCTTCCTCTTCATTAACTTTTTCATCCGGGAAAAAACGTTTTATTGCATCAAGCACCGCTTGATCCTTGTTCTGCCTGGAAAGTGCTTCGATATAGAGTTTTTTAACAGCAACCAGGTTTTCCGGTTCTTTTGTTTTCTTCAAATATTCCAGAGCATGGAATTCAAGCAGTTTGTATTCATGCTGTTCAAGAAATTGTTTTAATATGATAATACCGGATTCGGCTTTCCAGTATTTTTTTTCTTTCTGCCAGCTTAATAATCTAATTTTTTCCGCAATTTCCGGGTATCCTGTCCGTGAAAAAATAAAAGAAAAATAATGGAATGCCCCGGGACCCAAAACCCGGATATCCGAAGCTTTCTTTTCATTAAAATCGATACCTTTTATAAAGGCATAATCAGAATGGTATAAATTCTGTTTTATTGTCTCTACAGGTATGTCCCAGAGGGTATTAGGTGTGCAGGTATTTCCTGTAATAAGGATGATAACCAGGAAAAAAAGAAGGTAATTATTTTTCAGGAATATATAATTTATTCCCGGCATAGATTAAATCCGGATTTTTGATTTTGTTCCTGCGATCCCTGTATATCCGGTACCACTGGAACGGGTCCCTGTAATAATTGGCTGCTATATCCCAGAGTGTATCGCCCTTTTTTATTACATAGTAAAAACCTGTTTTAAGAGGTTCCGGCTCTTTTGTTGCCTCAGTCATATCCTTTTCTACTTCTTCATCCCGGGTTCCGGCCGGCTCTTCCTGCCCTCCTGTTCCTTCATTCGTACCGGCTGCGCCAGAATCTTCTCCCTGGGTTTGGTCACCGGAGACCTCATCCTTTACAATAGTCTCCGTATCATCCTTATTTTCTCCATTATCACTGGTTATTATGTCCGGGATTTCTGTTGGACTGCCCCAATTACCGATTGTAAGAGGTATCTTTTCTATTACACCGAATGTGGTCAAAAGCCAGTAGGTTAAAGCAGCAAGTCCGGCCACACCTATAAGCCCGACAAGGACAAAAAGCATGATAAAAAGAGGATTTCGTTTCTTTTTAATATGTTTTTTCCGTCTGTCTTCTTCTTCAAAAGGATACGTATCCCCTGTAAGCGATTCTTCATCACTTCCTTTTTCATCATCCAGGGCCTGTGTCGTTTCAATTTCCTCTCCAAGTTCAAATTCCGGTAATCCATAGGTGCGTTCCCCTTCCAGGGACTCAAGAACAACAGAAAGTGTCTGTTTATCCTCTGATGCGAGATTCTTTGCAACTGCATTCAGTTTATTATCTGCATCCAGACCCAGGATTACCTCAATTTCAGGTTCACCCTTCGGCGAGGGTTTAATATCTTCTATCATAAGACTCCCGATATATTCGGCAGTTTCAATATCACTATCCTGATTTCTGTAAAAATCAATCTGCATACTTTCCTGATTATCCCTGACTGTTGAAAGGATAAAACGTTTTTTGCCGTTAAAATCCTTGTCAAGTATAGGGTAGAACGATCCGTCGCCAAGCTTAATCCCTATAGTATATGTATTCAATTTTCCTCCTCTCGTACCTGATAATATAAATCGTAGCGCTCTCTTTTCATTTTGTCAACGATTTTCTTTCCTTGACATTTCTCTTTTGTAAATTGATAATAAAGATATGGAATATGATTTCTTAATCATAATCGGTATTGTCCTCTTTTCAGTTGTATTCCTTTTCGGTTTTTTTTTCAAGGATGAATTCTTCCGGGAAAGAAAAAAGGTAAAAAAAGTAAAAGAAAAAGACAGAAACAAGATTATAAAATCATCCAATAAAAAACTGGCCATTAATCCACGGGATCCGGATGCAATTCTGGCCCTGGCAGATCTTTATTTCAGGGAAGGGACATGGGACCGGGCATTCAAGCATTACAGCATGCTTATTGACCTCTGTCCTCTTTATCCGTCCCTGGATGAATTCGAGATCAGCCTGAATTATGGAATTTCCGCACTCCAGCTCCAGAACTTTGAAGAAGCATACAAGGCCCTTATGGTTGCAAAAAACATCAATGCAGATGATCCCCGGTTGAATTACAATCTCGGCTACATTGAGTTTATTAAAAAGAATTATGAAAAAGCGAGTGTTTACCTGACCAGGTCGTATGATGCCCAATCGGAAAATGTCCAGAATACCAGACTTCTCGGCATAAGCCTTTATAAAATAAAAAAGTACAGTGAAGCTTCTATTTTACTTGAAAAAGCTACAGAATATGAACCGGATGATAAGGATTCTCTCTTTGCCCTTGCCCATTGCTACTGTGAACTGGGAAACAGGGAAAAAGCCCTGCTTATCTTCACACACCTGCGTCCGGATACAAAACTCGGGGCAAAAGCATCCTTAATGGCAGGTACCATTAACCTGAATCAGAAACAGTATAATAAGGCAATCATGGATTTTGAGATCGGTCTCCGGCACAAAAAAATCGATCTGGATACCAGGTCGGAACTTCTCTACCGGCTCGCCGTATCGTATGTCCGGCTCCAGGAAATCGAGAGGGCACTTAACCTTTTAAGGGAAATCCAGGGAATAAATCCGAATTACAAGGATATCAATGACCA
The DNA here is from genome assembly GCA_016935735.1 of Spirochaetales bacterium. Classification (GTDB taxonomy): domain Bacteria; phylum Spirochaetota; class Spirochaetia; order SZUA-6; family JAFGRV01; genus JAFGRV01. Next base: position 25,138 of record JAFGQK010000168.1, read on the forward strand.
GATTACCAAATACCAGGAATTAAGTTCCAATAAGAATCTAAAGACGTTTCTTATTGCACCGACATCTGATTTTATCACCCTCTGTAAAACCATTACAATGGATTTTTTTACCCAGTCCCGGGTAAAAATCCTGGATATCACCATCATAAAAAACCAGTATACGGACATTCTTGCAGAGATCGATACAAAAAAATGGGAGGATATCATTCTTTTCAGATTTATCAGATCTACAGGAACAGTAGGAGAACTTGTATTAAGGGAATTATATTCACGCTGCAAGGAACTCAGGGCGGGGCGTGCATTCTGCATTCATGCAGGAGAATTTTCAGATGGGGCAAAACAGTTCGTAGAGGCAAGGCTTATCGATCTTATTCCCAAAAAAGATCTGGTGAAACTCTTTGAACGGCTTTCTTTAAAACGGAATTAGGCTTGAGTTTCAGAGGTATCGTGGTTGAAAGAAGGGGCGAGTCTTTCTGGACAAAGATGGTTGTTATGAACAAGAATATTTCCGTTTGTCCAATAGCCTTGTTTTTGAAGCGAATTCTCCTGGAAAGAAGGTAGGAAATTCGAGAATTTTTACCCACTCTTGACATAAAGTCTAAAATTTTGATGCAAATTTAAAAATACTATAGGGAAGCCAGGAATCCAGGAAGATTATAAGAAAATAATTGAATAAAATTGAAATATAAGTATTTATATAAACTTCATTCGAATTATTGTTCCCAGATTGCATCAAACTTGCTTATTTACAACCCTGGTAAAAAATTTATATTTTTTTATAGTCCGTAAATTTTGCAGTTGCATTCTCATCTGGCTTAAGCTTGCATTATTATATATACTTACTGTAATAACAATATCAGATTTCAGGAGGAATTCGTGGAGCGGCAAGGGAATATGCTGATTTTTATTTTTCCGGTTATTCTTTTTTTTATCATGTCATGTGCAGGCACGGATACCCCCGGTCTTGATTCCGGACAGATATCATCCATGTATATGGAAAATGAATACAGTCTATTAGTAAAAGTAAAGAGTACTGCCCTGGAAGCGAGGAAATGCGAGACTATCCCCATAGAAATCGACGGGAATATGCTGAATTTTGAGCTCAAACCTCTTTTCCCAATGGATAAATCCAGGAATTCAAATCACTGGGTTGTTTTACAGTATATGCCAAAGGAAAAAGCGATAAAAAAGGAAATTCATCCATGGAGTCTTGCACATACGTTTTTAAAAAAAATAGGAAAAGAATTCCATGAAGAAATTCTCACTGTCGAAGCAGATATACATCATCACTGGTATTTTGATGATTTTAGACGTCATCTATTGATGCCTGCTTCGTGTTCCGTAAAAAGTCCTGTTACCTATTGGCCGTATAGAAGGGAGCTTACCTGGCATCTGAATGACTCTCATTCACAACTGCGGTCTGCAAGGGAATATGTGGCAAACAGCGATTATCTTCCTGTACGGATAGCCCACCTGGATACGGGTTATGATCCAACGCACATAACCTGTCCAGAAGACCTTATGCGTGTGGATCTTGGATATAATTTTTATGAGGATACTACCGATGCCCAGGATCCCGGTACCTACAGTATTTTCAATCCCAAAGGTCACGGCACCGGTACCCTGGCTGTTTTGGCAGGGGCGGAAATTGACTGGACACCGCATTCAGGTTTCCCCGGGTTTGATGATTACATTGGGGCTGCCGGAACAGCAGATATTGTCCCTGTAAGAATTTATCCGTCGGTTGTTCATTTTAAAACACGCTATCTGGCACAGGGTATTTATTATGCAATCAATCCCCGGGGAAATCCCGGAAACATCTGCAATGTCGTATCATTAAGTATGGGTGGTGTCGCATCCCATGCCTGGGCAGATGCGGTGAATGATGCATATGAAGCAGGGGTGGCGATATTTGCTGCTTCCGGCGACCGGTACGGGAAATCTCCCCCTGCAACCACGGTATATCCTGCCAGATTTCACCGCGTTGTTTCAGTTGTTGGGGTAACAGCCAATGATACTCCCTATTATAAAAAATGCAACTTTTGCAGGCTGCAGGGATCCTTTGGTCCGGATTGGGTGATGAAGAACGCGATTGCCGCCTATGGAGCGAATATACCATGGGCAGTATATAACTGCAATGACCTTATCAATCTGAATGGGGAAGGCACCTCCCTTGCAACCTGCCAGGTTGCCGGTGCAGCGGCCCTGTGGCTGCAAATTCACGGGGGAAGTTATGAAAATAACTGGAAAAAGGTGGAAGCTGTCCGTATCGCGCTTTTTGAGACAGCAAAAAAGGATATCCCGGGAATGACCCTGGAGAAGGTCTATACCTGTTTCGGGAATGGTGTATTACAAGCCATGGATGCACTGGATTATGAACCGGATCCGGATATACTGGTAAAACAGCCGGAGGATGCTGTTCATTTTCCTCTTCTTACCCTCCTGCTTGAATATTTTGAATCCTTTTTTGAAAAGCAAAGGATAGCAAAAAGCCTGCGGGAAAAAATCAGGGCAATGTATGAATTGGAGATGGTACAGCTTCATACAGGAAATACCGCTTTGCAGGGGATTTTACCGGATCATGAGGCAGAAGCTTCAACAATCAGTAAAGAAACACTTAAAGCGTATATCAATGCCCTGGGTAAATTGAAAAAAGCTTCTGATGAATTAAAGGAAGTGATGCAGTACATATATAATGAATTAATATAAACCCCGTATTCAGAAAAAAAATACTTGACATTATTCTTAATTTTATTTAATTATTACTAAATTGATAAGGAAATGATTTGTTTTATATATTGAGCCTCTTACAAAAATCCAATAATATTTAAGGAATTTCTGCAAGAGGCTTCGGAATATTTTTATTTTATTATACTAAAAGGAAATAAAAATACTCCACTGTTTTTAAGGTTGGTTCTTGCAGTAAATATAGTATTTTTGCAAGAACCTCTATTAAATTTGATTTTACAAGGAGGAAACATATGTCAGATCAAAAAACATACAAATTTGAAACCCTGGCACTTCATGGAGGCCAATTCAACTGCCAGGATACTGATCCCGTCTCCTTAAGCAGGGCTGTTCCTGTATACAGGACTTCATCCTATCTTTTTAAGAATGCCCAACATGCAGCAGACCTCTTTGCTCTAAAAGAGACAGGAAATATCTACACACGGATTATGAACCCTACCCAGGATATCCTGGAAAAAAGGATGGCTCTTCTGGAAAAGGGGGTTGCCGCACTGGCAGTTTCTTCCGGGACATCGGCTGTATTCTATTCAATTATCAATATCTGTTCAACTGGTGATGAGATTATCTCTGCTATTAATCTTTATGGCGGTACGTATACAATGTTCAATAGTATATTGCCCCAATTCGGTATTTCAGTAAAATTCGTTACACCGGATAACCCTGAAAACTTCAGGCATGCATTAACAGAAAAAACAAAGGCAATCTATATCGAGACCATTGGAAATCCTGTACTTGATTTTACCGATATAAAAGCAGTCGCGGATATCGCTCATAATGCAGGGATACCGCTTATTGTTGATTCCACCTTTACTACACCGGCCCTGCTTCGTCCCATTGCATACGGGGGTGATATTGTTATTCATTCAATGACAAAATGGCTTGGCGGACATGGAACGGCAATTGGTGGTATTGTCATTGATTCGGGAAACTTCAAGTGGGCGAATAATAAAAAATTCCTGTTGTTTAATGAACCGGATGACAGCTATCATGGAATCCGGTGGGCACATGACCTGGGAGATCTGAATACTGCTGCGTTTATTATTCGGATGCGGCTGGTGGCGTTACGAAATCTCGGTGCCTGTATTTCCCCGGATAATGCCTGGATGTTTTTACAGGGGATAGAGACCCTGCCCCTCCGTATGGAACGGCATTGTGAAAATGCCATGAACGTTGCCCGGTACCTTTCTTCCCATCCGAAAGTTTCGTGGGTGAGATATCCCGGCCTTGAATCAGACCCTGCCTATCCCGTTGCAAGCAATTATCTGAAAAAGGGATTCGGCGGCATGGTGGTGTTCGGCTTAAAAGAAGGCAAAAAGGCAGGTGAAGCATTTATTAACCGGGTAAAACTGATATCCCACCTTGCAAATGTCGGGGATGCAAAAAGCCTTGCCCTTCACCCTGCAAGTACAAGCCATTCCCAGATCCCGGAAGAAGAACAGCTTAAAGCCGGACTCAAACCGGAATTGGTACGGCTTTCCATAGGGCTTGAGCATATTGACGATATAATTGCCGATCTAAAACAGGCCCTGGACTGATGGGGGATAAAAGATGATTGTCATTCCAAAAGATTATCATATAAAGGAAGCATTGGAAAACTCACAGATACTCTGTATAACACAGGAAACAGCCCTTAAAGAGAATATCCGGGCATTACGGATCGGGATATTGAATATTATGCCCCAGGCAGAAACTTATGAGTTCAGTTTACTTCATCCCCTGGGAAAATCAATCATGCAGATAGAACCAATCTGGATCAGGTTAAAAACCCATACCTATTCAAGCAGTGACCAGGATCACCTGCAAAGTGTGTATGTCCCTTTTGAACAGGCTATCAGACATAAACACCTTGACGGTTTGATTGTTACCGGTGCCCCGGTAGAGGAAATGCCTTTTGAAGAAGTATCTTACTGGGAGGAAATTAAACGAATTTTAAAATATGCACGAAACAATATCGCTTCCACCCTCGGGATGTGCTGGGGCGGGCTTGCGATCGCGCGATTCCTTGGAATAGATAAAATGCCTTTTGAAAGAAAGGTCTTCGGTGTTTTTGAAAACAGGAGTTTAAACAGGCATCACCGTATAACAGGTGACATGGACGATATATTCTTATGTCCCCACAGCAGCCACTCGGGAATAAGTGACCGGATTCTTGAACTGGAACGGGATAAAGGAGTTGTCAATCTTTTAGCTTATTCCGAAAAAGCAGGATACACGATTTTTGAAAGCACGGACCACCGTTTTATTGTTCACCTTGGTCATCCCGAATACGAACCCAGGAGACTTGTAGAGGAATACCAGCGGGATATGAAAAAGGAGAGAGATGATGTCGATCCCCCGGAAAATCTTGATTTTGAAAAACCGGTAAACCGCTGGCGTGGACACAGAAGCGAGTTTTTTTCTCAATGGATCAAATATATCCATGAAACAACAACATTTTGACACTGGCTATTATGATGATGTGTGGTTGTTTTGTGGTTTTTACAGGCGGAATCGCCAGAATGGTGAAAAATGACGATCATAAAGAGTAAGTAGCCTGTTTTTCCCTGGTAAATGCTGGACAATTATCCATAATTGTCGTAGATGCTGACGCATTGTTAGGCGTTCTGCTTTGGTATCCTTTTTCCACCTTTCAAACATATTTTCCAATTCCTGTAAAACATTCTCTCCATACTCGTCCAGCAAACCCAGAAACACATCCAATAAACCCCTCACAATTTGCGCTATACTGAAAGAGTTCAAGTCCTGATGAATCAGTTTCAGCTCTCTATAGAGTTTCCTGGGCAGGTATGCATGTACATGTATCCGTTTTTCCTTCGGATCAGGAGATACGTACATATAACGGCTCATCCGCTGTTCTCCCCAGTTATGCTCACGTTTTATAACAGGTGCAAGTATTGTAAGAATCTTTACAATAATATCCGAAATAGTAACCAATCCCTTAAAAATATACTGTTCCTTAAGACTATTCCTCATACTTTTCGCTATAACAAAATGGAATTCATGCAATTTTGACAAAACCATATCATCCTCCTTTTGAAAATAAAGTTCACTATATATAACGCATCGAAGTTTCCTGCTGCATGCATTAAAACCAATTTTTTTTATACAGTTATTTGTAATGCAATTAAAATTCCATTCCCTTTCCCCCGGGAAATTGCATATTTTTATGTATTATGCTACATTATAACCGGTTAAGGAAACCTTATAACAAGAGGCAGAAATCTCGCTTTAATACAGGGAGTAAGGTAACTATATGAAACTAAAATATATATTCATTTCTTTTCTATTATTTTTATTTCTTTCATGCCAGGACGGTGCAACATATATGAACAGCGGATTTATGAAATTTGAAATGGGCGATTATAATGGGGCAATATCGGATTATACAAAAGCAATTAAGATAAATCCGCGGTTTGCAGAAGCGTATTACAGCCGTGCAATGGCAAGAATACAGACAGGCGATTCTTATGGGGGAATTTCTGATTATACAAAAGCGATTGAAATAAATCCGAAATATAAAGAAGCATATTACAAGCGAGGAATGATAAGAATGCAAACAGGCGACAATGATGGGGCTGTCTCGGATTTTACAAAGGCAATTGAAATTGATCACAAATACATAATGGCATTTGTCAATCGCGGTTATGCAAAAATTCAGGCTGGTGACAATGATGGAGCAATTTCGGATTATACCAGGGTAATTGAGATGAATCCCCAGGCTGTTATGGCATATAATAACCGGGGCATGGCGAAAATAAAAAATGGTGATTACAACGGGGCTATCTCGGATTTTTCAGCCGCAATTCAAATCGATCCGGAGGATGGAACTGCATATAACAATCGCGGGTATGTAAAGGAACAGATAGGAGATTATGACGGGGCTATTTCGGACTATACAAAAACGATTGAAATAAATCCACAGGATGGCAATGCATATAATAACCGGGGCATGGCGAAAATAAAAAATGGTGATTATAACAAAGCTGTTTCGGATTTTACAAAGGCAATTGAAATTGATCCCGGCCTTGCATCAGCATATTATAATCGTGGATATGCAAAAGAACAGTTGAATGACAACAATGGTGCGGAACAGGATTTTAAAAAAGCCCGGGAATTAGGGTATAAATAGGCACATGACATAACAGATTACCCTTTTTAGTATGTTTTATCACTTTCTGGTATTACCACTCTTCATTATATAGTATTTATAACATTCTATAAGTTTCTATAAGGAGGCGAAAGATGGATAAGTACAGGATACTGGTGGTGGATGATGAAAAGCATGTGCTGGATGTTCTTGAGAATATATGCCATCATCATGATGTTACAACAGAAATATCTTCATTAAAAGCAGCAGAAATAATAAAAAAAGAAGAATTCGATATCTTCATTATTGATTACCAGATGCCCGGAATAGATGGAATAGAACTGCTTAAGGAAATCAGGAAGAATTATAAGAAGAAACTCTATGTAAGTATTTTAAGTACAGCGTATGGAACGATATATCTTTTCAAGGAAGAATTAATCCATGGCCTGTTTACTTTCTTTATTGAAAAACCTTTTGAAATTGATGTTGTAAAAAAGGTATTGCAGAAAGCAGTCGTGGAACTGGTGAAAATAAGGGGAAATGTAAAGAAAAGGAAAACAGATAAATAGCGAAGTCTTTTCCTACTGGTTCTTTTCAACCAGTGCAAAACTGAACTGGGTATACTCTCCATAAGCATCCAGGACTTCATCATAAGGAAGGTGAATCCGCTGGACACTTATTGAATCAGAAACCCATACACCGTTCCCGTCGAATGAATACGCTGCGACAAAATGCCCGACCCAGTTTATATCCGAGTTATACCACTTATACTGAATCATCACCGGTACCCCTTTGGAAAGGAAATGAAAAAAGGTATCAACATCATTGTACCATGTCATTGTTATATTGTATGCAGCGAGAAAATTCTGTATATGAGTATGTGTCCAGAGATCCTCCCGTGGTTTTCTGATTTTTTTTTCGGCTTCCAATAAATCGATTTTCGTTTTATACCTGTATTCCAGAATATGATTCAGAGCAAAGGCAAAACAACCCCTGTGATACTGTTTTGAAACAGGAAATGCATAATCCGGCTTTATTCCGGGTTTCATACTGCTTTTATTCATACTCGAAAGGGTAAGCCAGAAATCGAACTGTAATCCCGGCCAGTTACTGGAACGGATTATCCGGGGATATCCTGCATCGGCCCTTCCCGCTTTTATATCATACCGTATATAGCTGTTCCCTTTAAAAAAGTATGCCTTGCCATCCCCTTTATTCACTGCTGCATCAATGCCCCCGGTCCAGAGTCCGGGCCAGGCATTCTGAATAAGTTTCGGATACCCGGGATCCGGTTTCATTGATTTTATATCATACCGGATGAATTCATTTCCTTTAAAAAAATAGGCTTTCCCATTCCCCCAGTTGATTGCTGCATCAATACCATCCGCCCACAAACCAGGCCAATTCCCGGAGATTACTTTCGGATATCCCGGATCGGCCCTGTCCGATTTTTCATCATAACGAATATACATAGTTCCTTTAAAGAAATAAATCTTCCCGTTTCCCCGGTTAATCCCTGCATCAATCCCGTCTATCCAGAGGCCTGGCCATGTTATGTTATCGATTGTCCGCGGGTATCCGATATCCGAAGTTTGCTTCCTTATATCATATTTTATATAAGATCCCGATGAAAAGAAAAAGAATTTAGTTTCTTTCCTCCAGCTAATCGCCGTATCGATATCTCTTCCCGGAAGGGTAAAAGGGATACAGAGGATTATAAAAACCAACACTATGAATCTTCGTATACTTGTTTGCATATTATTTCCCTCGATGAATATAGCACGTTTCGTTAAAAATATCACGATTATTCCCGGTAAAGATTTAGTATTTTCATCATCCATCCACTTACTCTGCCACCGAAGAAACGGTTATACTGTGGAGAATGCATTTACAATTATTCACTGAAAATCCGAACCTCCCCGGGCTTTTTTGCATGGTTTTCTTTTTACCGGTAATAAGCGGGGTATTGAATACCTGGCAGGTAATCACATCATCCTTTACTTCAATAAAAAGTTGTACAATCCGTCCGAATAACTGCTGAAAGGCTTTTGTATCCTTTAAAACAGTTGTTTTTCCATCTGTCACATCAACAAGTTCTACCTTATTGTCTTTTTTATAAAACCTTATTACAGAGGAATCGTTTCCGCTTTTTTCAAGGAATATTTCAAATGCAGATTTTTCATTCCCTTCTGCAAGAGAAACCAGGAGATTCAAGGTGAAATTATTGATCCTGTATTTTGTGAACTCGATTGTTCTCACCGTATCGTCATCTGCTACCTGGGCACACCCGCCTTCCGTAAAACACCATGTTGCTTCCCCGGTATTGTCTCTGTTATATGGAAACCACCATGTCGATTCCAGTGTAAAAAGGTCAGTGAACCAGAATGACTGCATCCGGGAAGACAGGGCGAATTTTTCACGGGGTGTATTATCTTTGTATATGATTTCATGAACAGAAAGATTATCAAAGGAAGCTTTGCTTTCAACAGAGTAAAAACCGGTCCTTCCCTGCTTTGCCAGATCATTGGTAACGGAAAAGATACATATACCGTTAAAAAAACACTTCAGGTGATTTTCCAGAGCCTGGATGGTCAGGCTGTACCAGTCATCTTTTATATCGACAGCAAGATCCTTCTCCTGCAGAATAAACCAGCCGAATGGATTTTTACAGTGATAGGCAAGCTGGGCTTTATCCGTTTCTTTATGTATCCGGAAAAGATAAAAGCCATCATCCGTATCCCTGAATACCAGACCTGCACGGCTGTCATCATGTTCATCCCCGATTTTCACCTCGGCCTTCATGCTGTAGTCTGTCCATGATTTATCACCAAGGCATATTGTATGAAGCAATTCATCGCTGTCGTGCTGGTGAAGAATACCATCCTCAATATACCATGTTCTTTTAGCATCATCCCCTGTTGATTGTTCCCATGTTTCAAAATCCTTTTCATTATGAAATGATTCGGAAAAAAGCGTCTTGCCGGTGTGAAATGGCTTTATTTTATGAGTATCCGGTTTTTCATTCCCCGGTCCGCCGGAAATAATGATGTCAAAATCCTTTTCCTGTTCCAGGACAATATCGAACTTTCTGTTGTTCATTACATAGAATTCATCTATCTGTGTTATGTAGCCCTTTTTTACCACCCACATTTTATGATATCCCATTGACAAAGCAAATTTTTTTATGGGAGAAATTCCTGTAAACTCATTATCCATATAAACAGCTGCACCGGCAGGGTAAGTTGAGATTGCGGTTGAACAGGTTCCATAACCGCTTTTGTCTATTGTAATCTGTTTTATTAACCTGTTGATATAATGGACGGGAACTGCGAAATTTATCTGGCTCGTTCCATAGACACTGGTAACAAGACCAATGACCTTTCCCTCCTGGTCAAGAACAGGTCCGCCGGAATTCCCCGGATTAACAGCACCATCAAACTGTATTGTCTGTAATATGCCTTTATCATCATGCCGTAATGCAGTGATATTTCCCTTGTTGATGCTTACTTCCGGTCCCCGTTGTATAATCGAAAACTCTTTTCCATAAGGATAGCCAAATACCCAGAGAGGTTCTGTTTCATAGAGTTCATCCGTTTCCAGCAGGCTTAAAAAGGGTGTATTGTTCTTATCAATTGCAATAATTGCGAGATCATGATCCCTGTCAATCGCAAGGATATTCCCTTTTACTGCTTCCTGCTGCTTTGATCCGCTGTTTATAATGATACGGAAGCCGTCTATAAATGCAGGGAAGGATATTTCATTATAAGAAACAGAAGGCTGTACAACATGATATGCTGTTATAATATGCCCTTTATTACTTATAAAAAAACCGGTACCGGAATAGGCGATTGCTTCATTTAAAATCGGTATCTGCTTATTCATTTCGATATAGACAACCCCGGCTTTTATTGTATTTATTGAATCTCTTGGCAGGGACTGGCCGAAACCATGGAAAACAGGCAGAAAGAAAAGAAACAGGGCAATAAAAACCCTTTTGAAAAAAGAAACACCTGCACCATCGAATATCATATAGGTTGTCTGCCTTTCAAAAAAGTTACTTCTACACTATAATAGTATACAGTATAACTACCCGGAATTCAATGTCCATGGTGCGGGAAATCCGGGCTTTATGAAAGGTGAGGCCAGGAATGACAATCAAAAAAAAAATGCGATTCGTTCACTCCCTTGTGACACCGGGATTAGTCAAAAAGATAATAATCTTTGCACTGCAAAAAGGATGGATAAAAGAACAGGGTCCGCAACAGATGAATATCAGTTGTGAACATAATGAATTTACTATTCTTTCAGCCATGTAAGGAATTATACACCTTATCAAACTCCGGCGAAACCCGTTCGAATTCCATAAGTACTTTTTCATCAAAATGGCCGGGCATGGTCCTCCCATCCCCTTTTAAAAGGATTTCCAGTGTTTTTTCATGGCTGTATGCCGGTTTATAAGGTCTTTTACTCCTGAGTGCATCATACTGGTCGCAGATATTTACGATTTTCCCTTCCATGGAGATTGCATTGCCATTAAGGCCATAAGGGTATCCGGTGCCATCCACCCGTTCGTGGTGCTGAAGGCAGATAACCTCGATCATATTGATCTTTGAATAGTGTGATCCTGCAAGAATATCTGCCCCAATAGTTGTATGGGTTTTCATAACATCAAATTCCTCTTTTGCAAGAAGGCCATCTTTAAGGAGGATGGTGTCCGGTATCCCGATCTTTCCGATATCATGCAGGGGTGCGGCAAATGAAATATTATCGATAAACTCCTTGTCCATATGCATCGCCCGGGAAAGGATAACCCCGAATATCCCGATACGCTGGATATGTTTTCCGGTATCGGTATCCCTTAATTCAGCAGCAGAAGTGAGCCGGAACACCATTTCATCACTCAGTTGTTTGACAAGATCAAGAGCGTGCCGGAGTTCCTCTGTCCTCTGTTCCACTGTTTCTTCCAGGTGTTTTTTATATTCCTGCTCCATAATGGTAAGCCGTATGATCCTGACCACCCTGGAAAGAATAATGAGAAACTGGTTAATATCCAGGGGTTTCAGGGCAAAGTAATCCACCCCTATATTGATAAGATCAAGAAGATAACGCGATTCATCATGGGCCGAGGTAATGATAATTACCTGATTTGGATTCAGTTCCCTTAATTTGCGGGACAATTCGATCCCGTCCATTTCCGGCATATGAATATCCGTGATAACAATATGATAGTTATTTTTCCTGTATTTTTCCAGGGCTTCTTTTCCGTGTTCTGCGGATTCAACCTCCTCGAACAGGGTTTTGAGCAGTCTTATTGTATTTTTTTGAAGATCTATATCATCCTCTACATATAAAACACTGATATTCCTGGTTGAGTTTTTAAGTTCTTTTACATCTACCATTATAAATTTATAAATTCCTTATGATGTTTTAGGGCATTATCTCTCCTTTGCTTCAAGGTTTACCTGGCTGTTATAATTACTTATTGGTATTCTTATAATAAAACAGGCACCCGGGGTCTTTTCCTTAACAACCATATTGCCACCGCAATGTTCGGTAACAATTGTTTTTGACATGTATAAACCCAGTCCGGTACCTTTGGATTCATCCTTCGTGGAAAAGTAAGGCTCAAATATCCTGCTTTTCAGTTTCTCGGGAATTCCAGGGCCATTATCTTCGATTTCCACTACCTGGTATTCATCCTCCCTGAAAAGAGCGATACTTACCTTTGGATTACTCGTTTTATTTTCCACAAGGGCATCATATGCATTCTTTAATATATTCAAAAAGACCTGCATAAGTTCATTTGGGCTTATATACACAGGTGCATCCTCATGAATGGTTTTTTCAACAAGAATATTTTTATAATCAAAGGATTTACCGATAATACCAAGGGTTTTATCCATTACTTCCTTAAGTGAAGAATTTTTCTTTGTCAGATTTACTTTAAAAAAATCACGGAAATCATTTATCGTTTTTGACAGGAACTGTGATTGCTCATTAATAATGTTTAAAAGTTTGGAAAATTCCTTTTTGTCCAGTTCATCCAGGTCAAGAAATACTTTAAGGTTTCCTGCAATGGTACTTATAGAGGAAAGGGGTTGACGCCACTGGTGGGCAATCATGCTGATCATTTCTCCCATAGCAGCGAGTTTTGATTGTTGTATCATGAGCTGTTCCTGCTGATTACGTTTTTCTTCCCCGGCAGCTGCTTTTTTTTCTGCTTCTATTAATGCATTCACCATATTGGAAAATGAATTAATAAGGACATGTATTTCCCCTGTTCCGCTGTCCCCTTCCTGAATTTCCTTAATCTCTGCATCGGAAAAGTATCCAAGTTCCGCTATTTTGTTTACTTTCTCACTTAAAAGCTCTACAGGAGAGAGTTCTTCTTTTATAATCATGGAAAGAAAAAAGAGAAGGCTAAAAAGACTTACAATTACAAGAAAAAAATTGGCTAATTGTAATGTCGTCATGAGAGTGAAACGCTGCATGGTATTTGTTTCTGCAAAACATGTCCAGCCAAGGTAATTATTCACCGGGGCATAAGTGACTGTATAGATGGTGTTGTCTTTTGTGTACTGGGTCATGCCGAAATAGCCGATTTTTGTCTTTTCAAGGTCTTTCAAAGCAAGAAGTGCAGAAGGATCGGGCGAAGTTGACAAAATAAGATTGTCGTTCCTGTCAAGTATGGTAATTGATTCATTTTCAAGTTCGTATTCCTTTAGTTCCGAGATTAAAGACTCCAGACTTATTTCCATGAGGAAATAAAAAGGACGGTCATAATCCTGGATAAGCGGGAGTGTGAAATCTATTATATGTTGTTGCGTAACACTGTCACGTATCCTTACCAGTGATACACCCATGACATGCCTGGCAAGGGCATTATGAACGACATTATCCCATTTTTCCCGCATATAGGCAAAGACAGCAGGGATATCCGGATAGAGATCCACATGGACTGTTTCATTTTCCCCTGTATGAACAATTATGAGTGGCCTGTAATTTTCATCCATAAAAAAGATTCTTCTTATAATTCCGACGGAATTCTTTTGAAAAGAAACAAGAATATCAATAAACTCCTGATCGATTGCTATTTCCAGATATTCTTTTTCTTTTACCGGAATTTTATAGGTATACTTATTCTTGTACAGTAAGAGATTATTCCGCTGATTTTCGAAAAATGTATTTATTATCTTTATTACTGATTGTATAATATGAGAATCTTTTTTTTGAATATAATATATAATGGATGTTCTTCCAAAACCGAACGTAATAAAACCCTGTAATATGAAAAAAATAAGACAAAGAATAATGGCAGGAGTAATAATCCTTCGGCGAAGACTTTTTTGCGTCCAATTCCTTAAAAAGCCCATTTCTTCTTTCTGCCCTTTATTAAATCATTCTTTACTTTTAATCCTCTCCAGATATGTATCTAATTGTTTATACAATATTTTTTTTTCTATATAACTTCCGACAAATATAAAATAAATACCGGGATAGATGCCGGTGAGTTTCCTGTAAAGTCCGGGATTCATATAATTGATGACACATATAATATGATACTGTTTCTGTGCAAGTTCGAGTAATAAATCTTCCACCCCGGATCCAGAGGCAAGTTCATGAGTTGAAATTCTAAGATTGAAGTGGGCCGCTTTTTTATAAAGTTCCTTACGTATGGATCTGTCTATTATACTATTACTCTCTGCACCGGAAAGAACGCAGATACCGATATAAACCGTTTTCTTTGGCCTGATTGTATGTTCGTTAAAAGAAAGAGAAAGCATGAGAATGCTGAAAATAATAATGCCGCATATAAGAAGGATTTTCCCGAACCGGATATTCTTCATAATAACAATCAGCTTAGCGTATGTGTAAAGAAAATTCAAGATATTCAGGCAGACACACAGATAAAGAATCGTGAATTGCGCCTTAAAAATTATAATCTGGCTTCAGTATATTGAAAGAATTTCTTTTTTTAAAAAGAATTTGCCTTTTGAGTCCTTTTTTGTTATACTAATAACGGATTTTATAAAATATGAAACCAAAGGAGGTATTGAACAGTCATGGTAGATGACTGCAGTTTCCGTAAAAACAACAGAAGCTTTTGCTGCTTTAAAACTTTAGTAATGAAGAATATCTAATCCTATCGCAGTATATTTCTCTTTTCTTTCTTCTGTACTGAATTTTTAAAGAAGCAGGAAGGAGAAGAGAAATGATTAAAATCTGGAAAGAAACGAAAACAAATATTATTCGTACTGCCATTCTCGAGAAAAATTGCCTGGTTAATATCGTTCAGCCAGACCCCCTTGAAATTGAAACAATGAAGAGAGATTATGGAATCCCGGATGATATTATTCAGGATATTCTTGATATTGACGAACGTTCCCGTTGCGAGAGGGATGATGGTATATTCAGCATTATTCTCCGTGTTCCTGTACACCATACCGAGAATAAAATACCCTACTCCACTATTCCCCTTGGCATAGTAATTGCGGACAATATTATTATTGCCATCAGCAGGGAAGAAATCGATATTTTTAATGAATTGCTGGAAAAAGGTATCTTTCTGGGCACTTTCAGTGACCCAATAAAATTCGTCCTGCTGCTTTTTCTTAATACCTCAAAACGATACCTTTTATATTTAAAAGAAATCAATAAAGAATCGACACAGATAGAAAATGAACTCCAGAAATCGATTAAAAATACCGAACTCATACGGCTGTTAAAAATGGAAAAATCCCTTGTTTTTTTCACGACGTCCCTTCGCGGCAATGAACTGCTTCTTGAAAAATTGAAAAAGAGTTTTTTCAAGAATTTGAATGATATTACAGATGAACTTCTCGATGACGTTATTATTGAAATCAAACAGGCTATAGAAGTGGCAAATATTTACAGTAACATTTTAAGCGGAATGATGGATGCTTTTGCTTCTGTTATTTCCAATAATCTGAATATCATTATGAAACGGCTTACCATGATTTCCATTATATTGATGATCCCTACGCTTTTTGCAAGTCTTTATGGTATGAATGTAAAACTTCCCTGGGGTCATTCCCCATTTGCCTTTTTGGGAATTATCACGGTTTCAGTCTTATTTGTTATCACCAGTATTATAATATTTTTGTCCAAACGTTTTTTTAAAGCATGAAATGGACTTGTTTTATTTTCTTTCAATCCCGATGATGGTAATATCATCATAAATGATGTTGTTACTATATTTTTTTACCTCACTATAGAGGGTATTACAGATTGTCTTTATCGATTCATCCGGGTGATTTTTTAAAATCTCTGCAATCTTTCCCACGCTGAACCTCTCGTGTTTTGCATTCTTTACTTCTACCAGACCATCGGTAAAAACAAATACTTTTTCTCCCTTTTTTAATTGAATCATTGACTCATCGATTCTTACCATTTGATTATCCACAAGTCCCAGGTAAGCAATATTGCCGTTCGTAAGCTGGTTGATCTCCCCTTTTAATGCATAATACAGTAATGGTGTCTCAAAAGCACCGGAAAAAGAAATAACCGAATCCTGTTCACTCAATACCAGGTAACTACCTGCGGCAAAACTACCTGCGGGAAACTGCTTTACCAGGAGGGAATTTAAAATCATGACCGTTTTTTGAGCAGAAATCTTCTCGTTCGATTTAATTGCTGCTTTAAAAGCATTTGCCAGTGTAAAAGAGAGTAAAGCAGCCTGCATCCCATGGCCGCAAATATCACCAAGAAAAATCCCGATATGTCCGGGATCCAGGCGTACAATATCAAAAAAATCTCCTCCGACAGTATGACATGGCTTTGTTAAAACATAAATGGAAAAAGCAGCCGATGATTCGATTTTATCCGGGAATATTTCTCTCTGGAGCTTCCGTGCCATCTGGATTTCTTCCTCCAGTTTTTTATTGCGCTGGCTGAGTTTATCCATCAATTCCTTGTTCTTTGTTTTTAATTCCTGGTATCCGAAACACCGGTTAAAGACATGGAGTAATTCCCCTTTAAGCTTTTCTATTTCTGCTTTTACGATATAGTCATCTGCTTTACGCATCAAAGAAATAACGACATTTCTATCCGTTTGATCGCTGAGCATGATTACAATAACATCCGGATAATGTTCCTTTATATAATTCAGGACCTCTTCTCCATTCATTTCCGGCATATTGTAATCCAGCAGGATAAGATCAACCTTTTTCTCGTTTAAAAAAATAATAGCTTCCCTCCCATTTTCAACCATTTCTACATACCGGTATCCTTCATTTACAAGCATTGTACTTATAAGGCGCCGGACTATGGGAGAATCGTCCACTATCAGAATTTTTTTATCGATATACATATTTACTCCTTACATTAATTATTAAATAAATATTGTGCATAATTCCAATATAATTATCAAATTTTTAAAGATGATTTTGAGTTTTCGCTAAAAAATGTCTACTGGAGATGCTGTCATAGAGGATAGAAAGAGTAAAAATCGGTAACGTTGATAAAAAGATAAGGAGAATTTATAAAGAAAGTGATGAAAACATATAAATTTATTATTATATTAAAGAGGGACAGATAATAAGGTGAATGAGTATGTTATTGGAGGGACCGGAATACCTGCTTCCGATGGTACGTTTGCCGTTCGTAGTGAGAATGTCGGTACAGAAGGTCCAGGAGATCCGTATAAATCCTATGGTTTCTGATTTTTTCCTCTTGCCTTTGATAATTAATATGTAGTACTATTATTGGTATAAAAGGATATTGCAATGAAAAGAAAATCTATAATTGATATATACTGTTTAGAAGACCAGTAAAGTACTACCCCTTATTTCTCATAAATCAATCAATGTAAAACTCATAAGCTATGTATGTTGAAAAAGGAGAGTGAATATGCGATTATGTGAAAAATGCGCCGGGGTTAAAAACACTTGTTGTATTGCCAGGGATGTTATAATAACCCCGGGAGATATTAAACGGATAGAAGAAGTAATTATTTCTAAGGATTTTTACGAATTCAGACCGGTGTCAGATCTTGAGTATCTTGTTCAGGAAGATGATCCTAACTGGAATATCTATACCTTTTTTGAGAATGGCACCCGGAGGGTTTTAAAACATAAGGAAAATAACAGGTGTATTTTCCTGCATGATATGGGGTGCAGTCTTCCCGGATATGTACGCCCACTGGTGTGCCGTTTGCATCCTTTTCTCTACAATGAACAGGGACTTACAGGAATTTCCTCTGACTGCCCCGTGGAATTGCTTGATGT
Organism: Spirochaetales bacterium; assembly: GCA_016935735.1. Lineage (GTDB taxonomy): Bacteria > Spirochaetota > Spirochaetia > SZUA-6 > JAFGRV01 > JAFGRV01. Next base: position 43,219 of record JAFGQK010000168.1, read on the forward strand.
TAACGAGGATATCTATACATCTATCGGCATAAATACCAGTCTGGCGGAAACATGGAGAAAAGAATTATACCATGAATTATTCAATGAATATAACGAGAATAGACAATCGATGAGAAAAGCCATGGTTTCATGATTACTATTTTCCTATTAATTTTTGGTTGCAGCAGTAACTGGTATATAACCGTATTTATGTACATTATCCCGATTAATTGGTGTCCGGTTTTCATATTCATGATCCCAATAAAATATTATAGAAACTTTATCAAACAAAAAAGTAAAGAGATATTTCTATAGAGAATATCTAACAGGATATTGCAAAACCTGTGAAATCAGTATATCGTAATAAAAATAATTTTTTATAAAATCATTGTCCAGGATAGAAATTAATACCAGTGGATAATAATAGATTATCAGAGTCACTATTGGAATCGAAATTAATATCCGGCCTTACAGAACTCGGTATTGCTTTTAACAGTACACAAATCACCAGGCTTTTAATATATATAAAAGAAATAGAGAAATGGAATACACGGTTCAACATGGTAAAAGCTTCTGGTAAAATACTTTTAACAAAGCATCTTTTTGATACCCTTGCAGGTTTTCCTGTTTTTCTTGAGGCAGAGAACCGGGAAATCATCCTTGACATAGGATCGGGGGCGGGATTCCCCGGGATACCCCTTTCTGTTTTTCTTCCGGATTCCGGCTTTATCCTGTCTGAATGTTCCCGGGTAAAAGCCAGTTTTTTAAGGAATATCGCCATTCTTCTTGACCTGAAGAATGTTGAAGTATTTGAAAATGATTTCAAGCGATTAAATAGAAAAGCAGATATTATTACCTTCCGTGCATTTTCCGGACTTGATAAGATTTTGGATGATTGCTTTACACTCCTTAATCCGGGGGGCAGTATTATTGCATACAAAGGCCGCAGGCAAAAGGCCGAGGAAGAACTTTGCGGGATAGATTCAAAAAAGGTTTCTGTAAAAATTAACAGGGTTACTGTTCCTTTTCTGGAAGAAGAAAGGCATCTTGTCATGTTAAAATTAATTTCTTGATATATTGCCCCTTCCTGTTGATCCTGTGGTCTATAATCTTGAACCGCTGGCAGTATTATTCTTATTATCACTCCTGCAATACTGTTATTCTTAATATATACGGTTATGACCTGAGTGACTCAATTAAATATTCATTATCCTATACACCGACGATGGCCAGTCGGTAAATTAAGTGCTATTTCAATAAAAAAGGTTCTTGCTGAATACGGGATTCCAGCAAGAACCGATTTTGTTTACTAAAAACTTTCTATCGGGGAAAAGCAGATCTGTGTTACTATGGGTGAAAATCTTGGCATTATTCCAAGATTTTCAACCCGTAACACTTGCGTTGGCCGGATCCTTCCTGGATCTGATGTAATTACAGGTATAAATTATTTCCTG
>JAFGQK010000169.1 GCA_016935735.1 Spirochaetales bacterium
CAGGGATTAGAATAATCCAAGGATTAGAATAATCCAGGGATTAGAATAATCCAAGGATTAGAATAATCCAGGGATTAGAATAATCCAGGGACTTATAGAGGGAAATGAAAAGGAGTTTCTTTCTTAAAATATTTTTACTCATTTTATTTCCCCTTCTTATCATTATGCTTACTGCTTCTTTAGTTTTTATTTTATACCAGCGTGCGATTTCTTTTTCTGAATTTCTGACCAGGGGTGAATTACTTACAAAACAGGTTGCCCACCTGGCAGAGAATCCATTGCTTGAAGAAAGTTATTATGATCTTATTGATACGATTGATACGATTATAAAAGAAAAGGATGTGGTTCATGTTCATGTTATGGACAGGAATGGTGTCGTTATCGAAAGCAGCAACCACAAAATAAGAAGGCAAAAAACACCACATTCACTCGTAAATACGTTTACCTGGGAAGAACTTGAAGATAATACTGTCATCCATTTTCTCTACCCTGTTCTGGGCGGTGCTAAGGGATTTACCTGTGTAGAACTCTCCAAAAAAAGAATGAATAATGAATTGAACAGAATAATCATTATGACTTATATATTTATTTTCCTTTTTATATGTATATCCTTTCTCATATCTTTTTTAATCTCACGATCAATCATAAAACCGATTAATATTCTAAAAGATACTTTTAAACAGGTGGCAGACGGAAATCTTAATGTCCCGATTGATACATCACGGACAGATGAAATCGGGAATCTGGCCAGGAGTTTCGCAAGAACACGGGATGAAATCATAAAATATATTGAAAAGCTTAAAGATAAAGAAAGAATGGAAAAAGAACTGGAAATGGCAGCCAGTGTTCAGAAAAATATGCTTCCCGGGGAATTACCCGATGTTTCCGGTTATGATATTGCAGCAGGATCTTTTATGGCCAGGGAAATAGGCGGGGATTTTTATGATGTCATTACCATCGATAATGAAAATTTTATGATAGTGATTGGTGATGTATCCGGGAAAGGAATGCCCGCGGCATTATACATGAGTGCTGCTATGAGTATTATCTATGGTATCATTTTTGACTTTAAATTCAGCAGGGAAACCATATCTTCTTTTTCCCTGCTTGGCATACTTGAAATTCTTAATAATGTATTAAAAACAAAAATGCGCCGGGCAAGTTTTGTCACCATTTTTATGGGTATATTAAACACAAAGAATAATCAATTCCGGTATTCATCCAGCGGACATGATCCTGTTATACTTTTTAATCCGAAAACAGACAGATACGAGGAGTTAAAAACCTTTGGACAGTCATGCGGTATCGTTAAAGCCGGGTTGTTTAAAAAAACATTAGAAGAAAAAACAGTAACAATAAAACATAACGATTACCTTATGTTCAATTCGGATGGAGTAACAGAAGCACATAATAAGAATAAGGACCAGTATAAAAAGCATTATATTGCGAACATCAGTAAAATACAGGGGGAAGAATCTGCAGAAAGCATCATTTCTTTTTTGATAAATGATATCCGGGATTTTGTCAACAAAGAACCCCAGCATGATGATATTACACTGGTCTGTATAAAAAAGATTTCAGGCGAAAGTTTGGAAGCTTAAGGTTTATGAGAGTCAGGTTTATCAACCCGGGGTTTTTATTAAACCGCAAAAGGAGGAATGGGTATATGAAAGAGAACGGGAAATTATTACTGGAGAAAGAGGAAATCACACTTTTTCTGAATTCCATAGATAATGAATGTATCGAGCTTCATCTTTCCGGTGTTATTAATGTAAATACGGCAGATGATTTAATGCTTTCATTTGATGAACTCGATCTTAAGTATAAACCCAAATATTATATTTTTGATTTTCATAATGTGGAATATGTATCAAGTGCAGGGATTGGTGTATTTATGGATTTGTTCGAAAGAATAAATGATCATTCAGGAAAAATATGTTTTGTGCAAATGCATAAAAATATAAAAGAGGTATTCGATCTTATGTGCTTTTCCCAGTATTTCATATTTGTCGATTCTCTTGATGATGCAAAAGAATCTATGAGGCAATCACCATGAATAGTATACCCTGGAATGAAAAAAATAGTTATAGAAAAGAGGAGGAATAAGATATATGGGAATGATTCAGGAACAGATTACCACTATCTATAATCTTATTTGCAACAATCTTTTTTCAGAAAAGGAAGGAATTGATATTAATACCAGGGAAAGCATAATGAAAGATATCAATTACAATTATATTCATAATGCATCAATATCTTTTCCCCTGTCTACAAAGTGTTTCCCAAAACCGGTAAAAGCAAGCTTTATCAGAAGAAGGGTAATGGAAATCCTGGACGTACTTATTGATGACAAATCCATATTAAACAGGATACTCATAGCTATAGAAGAAGCAATCAGCAACATAATAGAACATTCGTATGCATTTAAAAGCGAGCCCGATATGTTCATTCAATTTTCAGTATTTTTAAATAGAATTGAAATATACATAGATGATTATGGTGAAAAAGGAAAGATATTTAATTTAAGCAATGTGGGAAATTACGAATCAGTAGAAGAATTAAGAAAAACAGCTGCAACAACCAGGGGCGGGATGGGTGTTTATCTTATACGCAAAATAATGGATAAGGTGCGTTATGAAATAGCTCCTGGTGAATATAACAGAATAATTATGGTAAAATATTTAAAACCTTCTGTAACAGTGGAAAGGATAGGAGAAAAATGAATGGAGAACAGGAAACAGCAGCATCGATCCAGTTGAAGATGCTCCCGGAGACACTACCCAATATTACAGGATATAATGTAGATGCTGTTTTGCGTATTTCAGAAAAAGCAGGCGGGGACTTCTATGATATAGTGCCCCTTGATGATGACCATATTTTTTTCATGATTGGGGATACATCGGGAAAAGAAATGACAGCGGTTCTCTATATGAATTCAACAATAAGCATTGTATATGCATTGATGTATAAATTAAGACAGAATAAAGGTTCATTTTCCTCATTCTCTCTCATACATATACTGGAAATTCTGAATAATATATTAAGGATTAAAACCGGAAGAGGTCATTTTGTTACTATTTTTATTGCTGTCTTAAATACAAAGACGCATCAATTCACCTATGCAACCAGCGGGCATAATCCGGTGATTCTTTATAATCCGGAAACAACAAGATATAAGGAATTAAAGACCAATGGTCAATTATGCGGGATTGTAAAAACGGAATTGTATAAAAAAACACTCGAGGAAAAGACCGAATATATTGAACCGGGTGATTATCTTATATTTTATACCAACGGGATTACGGAAGCGCATAACAGAGGTAAAGAATTGTATAAAAAACAATTTTATGATAATATCGAGCACATTCAGAGTAATATGTCAGCAGGAGATGCTGTATCATTCTTATTAAAGGGTGTGGAAGACTTTACCAGGGGTTCACCCCCGTATGATGACATAACCCTGATCTGTTTAAAAAGAAACAAAAAGGAATGGATCATGAAATAATGAAATCAAAAAAAAGAAAAAAAATCGGCTTGTTTATCGATTGGATAGAAAGTCCTTATCATATAGAACTTATTTCCAATCTTGAAGCAGCAGCACAAAAACTCGGGGTGAATTTACTCACTTTTGTCGGTGGAGCACTCCATTCCCCGCAAAAATATGAAGCCCTGTGTAATGGAATTTATGATTTTGTGGAAAAAAATACTGTCGATGGAATTCTGCTGGCAGCAGGCTCTCTTGGGCATTATTGTTCCTCCGGGGATCTTGTTCAATTCTGTAAAAAATATCATCCCCTGCCGGTCATAAGCATTTCCCAGGTTCTCCCCGGTATACCATCAATAATATCAGACAATACCACAGGTCTTAAATCATTGATACAACATCTTATTGTCGATCATGGGTATAAAAGGATCGGATTTATAAAAGGGATTGAAGGAAACCAGGATGGGGAACAGAGATACAATATATACAGGGAAACCCTTTCTCATTATAACATAACCTTTGATAAAGCTTTTATCGCACCCGGAGATTTTACCCTATTAGCAGGCAGGAAGGCAGTGCGGTTATTCTTTAAAAAAAGAAAAATAAAGCCAGAAGCCATTATTGCTGCAAATGATGAAATGGCAATAGGGGCTATGGAAGAATTAAAAGATTTGAATATGCATGTCCCTTTTGATATTGCAGTAGCGGGATTTGATGATCAGCCGGACAGCGCAACATCCATACCGCCACTTTCCACCGTAAAGCAGAACATTAAAAAACAATGTGATATCGCATTAAAGGTAATTATGGAGATGATTGATGGGAAGAACTCAGAACCTGTTATTGTCGTCCCCACCGAATCCGTAATCCGTCAATCCTGCGGGTGTAAAAAAACAACATTGCAATCAGTGGAAATATTTCTTCCGGATGTCATGGAAACGTTACCTGCCAGGAAGCAGGAACACTGGTTGATTCATAAAAAGGAAGCCATTTTCACTTCTTTAAGCAGTGAAATGAAACCTTTGATAAAGCAGTTAACAGGTCTTGCAATGAATGATATCGAAGAACTTCTTGTACTATTTTTAACAGATATTGATAATGGCACCGGAAAATCATTTATAACAGGGGTAAATAAAAAAATAGTAAAAAGTACTTTTCAGCCGAACTCGGGAAAACTCTGGATAGATATTATTTCCTGCCTTGTAAAAGGCATCCTTAACTATGTTTATAAAAAAGAACAATTTCCTGTTATAGAAAATCTTTTTTTCGAAGCTCAATTCTTTTTAAAAACACATATGGAACAGATTCAATTACATTTAAAAACAAGAGTGGATGAGCAGATAAAGATTTATACCGGACTCACCGAGGGTATTGCCGGCACTGTGGATATAGAAAGCCTCATGAAACTCCTGGCCAGGGCTGCACCCCAGATGGATATTCTTAAGTGTTATTTTTCCATATTTGCTGAAAAGAATTTCAGCAGGTCAAAACTGCTCCTGGCTTATGACCGGGATATGAATACTGCCCCAAGCATGCTGGGGATTGAATTTCCCTCGAATAAATTTATTCCGGATAATAAAGTCCTGGAAAAACGTGCGTACAACCTCAGGATTCATCCTTTTCTCCGGGATGGAGTATTTCTTGGTATTACTGTATTTGAATTTCTGCCACCCACTGATATACTCCAGCACTTTTTAAGAAAAATGTTTTTATACGGTATTCTTAAAGGGATATATATCTATGAAACCATGAAAACAGAAGCAAAGCGTCTTGAGGCTCTGGTGAATGAAAGAACGAATAACCTTAAGCAAGCGGAAATCCGGTTAATTGAAGCAAATAATGCATTAAAAATTGAAAAACAAATTGCTGTAAATGCAAATAAAATTAAAAGTGAATTCCTTGCAAATATGAGTCATGAAATCAGGACTCCCATGAACTCTATCCTCGGATTTACCGAACTTTTAAAAAAAGCAGAAAACAATATCGAGAAAGAAAACAAGCTGAATATCATCCGGCGGTCAGGACAGCATTTACTTGATCTCATTAATGATATTCTGGATTTTTCCAAGATAGAAGCGGATAAAATTGAATTTTGCAAAACACCTTTTTCACTGGAAAGTATGCTCACCAATATCCAGAATATGTTCATGCTTGAAGCATACAATAAATCCCTCATATTCACCATTCATCTTGATAAATCCGTACCCGTTACCGTGGAAGGGGATGAACGGAGGCTGCAGCAGGTGATAGTGAATATGGTAGGAAATGCAATTAAATTTACTCATAAAGGAAGTGTTGAAATTGATTGTTCATACAGGAATAATACTGCATTTATCAGTATTCATGACACCGGGATCGGGATACCGGAAGAAAAGCAGGAAATGATTTTTACTGCTTTTAGCCAGGCAGATCCGTCCACAACCCGGGTTTATGGTGGAACCGGACTCGGACTTACTATTGCTAAAAATCTAATAGAAAAAATGGGCGGTCAAATTAGCCTGCAAAGTAAACCCGGTAAAGGATCTAATTTTACCATACAGATTCCCCTGGCCAGGAAGAAGGAGATTAAAGGAATACGGAAAAAAAGGAATGAAGAACAGGAAGAAAATAATTTTTTTCAAGCTGTAAAGGACTTATCCGTTTTCCGTGTTCTTGCTGCCGAGGATACCCCGGATAATCAATTACTTATTCAGGAGTTGCTTTCCTCTCTCTATGTCGGTTTTGATATTGTCCCGGATGGAATACAGGCAGTATATAAATTAAAACATCAACATTATGACCTTTTATTACTGGATATGCATATGCCTGTTATGGATGGTCTGGAGGTTCTTTCCTGGATAAGAACAAATCCTCTTTTAAAAGATCTTTGTGTTATTGCTTTTACTGCTCATTCTTTAAAAGGGGACGAGGAAAAATACAGACAGGCAGGGTGTGATGATTATATTTCAAAACCTATAGACATTGATCTGTTTTACAAAAAGGTTATTAATGCACTTTGTTTAAATATGGATAAAGAAAAACAAAATTTAGATAAGAAAAAAGAAAAAATTAAAGAAAAACAATATGATATCCATGTTATTCCAGATAAACGAGAGGTTTTTAATAAACTGCTTTTACAATTAAAGAGGAATTGTGATCTTTTTTACCCCCGGGAAATTCATCGGCTTGCCAATGACATTGAAGAATGCCTTGCAGGGAAGGATACGAAGTGGATCAAAGATAACATCGTTACAGCAGCGGATAATTATGATGACGATCAACTCCTCTGTTTTCTCCCTTACCTGGAAAAATTGTAATATGGTTCCTTTTTTCCCGATTCCATACGGATTTCTTTAAAAAAAGGAGATTTATTTGATTTTTTTAATAATTTCTCTTAAATTTTATAGATATTGATGTTATTCTACTCTAGAATTTTACAGATGGAGGGTAATACCACATTTGGTACATAAAGTGAAGATACAGGATCAGGAAGAGAAGCAATATCTCATCTGCGGGTTGGGAAATCCTGTTCTCACAGATGATGCAATCGGTATCCTGCTTGTACGAGATCTTATTGAAAAATGTGACAGGGAGTTAAGGAATCTTATTGATTTTAAAGAATGTCAAATCGGTTTTCTGGATGTTCTTGATGATTTTTCAGGGTATAGACATCTTCTTATTATTGATAGTATTGTTACCGATACGGAAAAACCCGGGACACTCATATTATGTGAGCCGGAAGATTTCCGGGGATTGTCATACAGGAATACTGCTGGTATTTGTGGACTCACTTTTCCCAAACTTATACGACTCGGCCGGATGCTGGGAAGTCTTATGCCTGAAACCTGTACCATTGCCGGAATTGCTGTTTCAGAACATAAACAATGCAGTATTGGCTTAAGCCCTGAACTTAAAAATAAATATCCTGAACTTCTCTATATACTCACAAAATTTATTTTGAAATGGACAAATACAGGGGAAAAGCACATTATCATCAATCATCGATATAAGGATATGGATAAAAAATATGGAATGTAATGAAAAAACCATTCTTTTTTTGTGTAAATGTGCAACCAACATCAGCAATCACGTCGATTTTTTGCAGATAAAAAAAGCTTTGAGCAAAGGACAGGGTATTGATGCATTTGTAACCTGTAATCTTCTCTGCTCACCCAGGGAAAAGGAACTTTTTTTACAGGCATTGCATACATACAAACCCATAAAAAGCATTATTATTGCCGGTTGTTCACCAAAGCAACATGAAAAAACCTTTCAGGGGCTTGCAGAATCTGCCGGAATCAATATGAGCAGGGTTCAATTTGCCAACATCAGGGAACACTGTGCATATGTAACAAAAGATAAAGGAGAAGCAACAGAAAAAGCAATACACATAATAAAAGCTGCGATCCGCAGGTCTTTTAAAGCAGAGAATCTGAAAAAATCATTCATGAAAGCATATACGAATGTCGTCATTATCGGTGGTGGAATCGCGGGAATTGAGGCAGCGCTTCTCTTATCAAGAGCGGGCCGGAAAGTATACATCATAGAAAAAAACATATCATTAGGGGGTGCAGTGATTCAGACAGAGGAAGTCGCGCCCCATATGGAGTGTGCTCCCTGCCTTCTCGCTCCTGTTCTTACAAGGGTACGGGAGGATAAGAACATAGAGGTAATCACCCGTGCCAGTGTGGAAGATATTCTCGGATTTTTCGGTAATTTTAAAGTAGTGGTAAAAAAACGGGCACGATATGTAAAAGACACCTGTATAGGGTGTGAAGAATGTTTTAAAGTGTGTCCGGAAAGTGTTATTCATGATTTCTTTATCGGTCTCGGGAAAAGAAAGGCGATCTATACCCTGTTTACCGGGTCAGTTCCACAGGCAGCGGCAATTGATCCTGATCATTGCAGGCATTTTATAAATAACTCCTGTAATGCCTGTGCAGAAGTCTGCCCTTTTTCATCCATCGATTTTGACCAGGAAGATGAAACCATTACCATTACAGCCGGATCTATCATCGTTGCCACCGGGTTCAGTACTCCCGGAAGAAAGGAACTTATGAACCTGGGGTATGAGATGCTCAAGGATGTATATACCACACCGGAGTTTGAACGGCTTGCAAGCTCGAACGGGCCGACAGGTGGCGTCATCATGACAAAGAATGGAAAGCCTCCTGAACGTGTCGCAGTTGTCCATTGCGCAGGATCCATGAATGAACAGGGTATTGCATACTGTTCAGGTATCTGCTGTCTGAATGCCTGTAAAACCGGAGAGCTTTTAAGAAAAAACAATCCTGGGGTAATTATCTATAATATACATAAAGATCTTGTATTTCTGGGACAGGAAGAGTATGCATTTTATTTAAAACAGAAAAAAAAAGGCACTGAATTTGTTTATTGCCCTGACCTTTCAACGATTCGTATCACCCTGGAAGAAGAAAAAAACAATATGATCGTGTCATGCGAAGGAACAATTCTCTATGATATCGATATGGTAGTCCTGTCAACAGGATTAAAACCCGCTACAGGAACGAAAGAACTCGCTGAATTACTCAATTGTGATCTACAGGAAGATCACTACTTTAAACCGGACCATGGACTACTATGCAGAACAAGAACATCCATAAATGGTATCTATATGGCCGGTTGTGCGTTAAAACCATCGAATGTACCTGATTCCATCAACCAGGCCAGGGCCGCTGCAGGGGATATCGTAAGCAGACTCATCCCGGGTAAGGAAATAGAACTTGAGATTTTGACTGCATCCATTGATCCGGAAAAATGTGCAGGATGTAAATTGTGTCTGGGGGTCTGTCCGTATAAAGCAATCACTTTTGATCGGGAAAAACAGGTCTGTATTATTAACGAGGCACTTTGCAGGGGCTGCGGGACCTGTGCTGCTTCCTGTGCAAGTGGGGCAATAAAAGCAAAACATTTTACCGATGAGCAGTTATTTGCAGAAATAGGAGGAATGCTTGAGTCCTGATTTTAAACCGAGGATTATTGCCTTTTTATGTAACTGGTGTTCCTATGAAGGTGCAGATAGAGCCGGTGGACAGAAACTCCCCTATTCGGCAACAGTAAAACTGATCCGTGTCATGTGCAGTGGCAGGGTCGATCCCCAGTTTATCTTTGATGCATTTCGAAAAGGGGCAGATGGTGTTATGGTTTTAGGATGTCATCCGGGGGATTGCCATTACCGGAACGGCAATATGAATGCCATGAGAAGAATGGTACTTATAAAAAAGATGCTTAAAACCTTTGGAATCCACCCGGACAGGGTAAAACTTGACTGGGTGGCAGCCAGTGAATCCAGGCGGTTTCAACAGGTAGTGAATGATATGGCAGACAGGATATTAAAACTCGGTCCCCTGTCCTTGAAGGGTTGTGTAAAAGAGGTAGTGGAATTATGAAGAAACCTACTATAGCTATAAGCTGGAATTCATCCTGCGGCGGATGTGATGAAAGTATTATCGATATTGAAGAACGAATTCTTGACATTGCACAGAAAGTGGAGTTTGTATTCTGGCCCTGTGCCATGGATTTTAAATACAGTGACATAAAAAATCTTCCCGATGCGGACATTGCAGTGAGTCTCATCAATGGAGCGATTCAGAATTCAGACCAGGAACGTACAGTAAAATTACTCCGGGAAAAATCAAAAATAATCGTGGCATTCGGGAGTTGTGCATGTTTTGGCGGTATCCCTTCACTTGCCAATCTTACCACCAGTGCAAAAATTTTTGTTCAATCATTTTTCAAATCCCCCACTGTCCATAATGAAGAAGATATCGTCCCCCTGTCTGAATGCACAGAAGGACATTACTCCCTTACCCTGCCTGAAATACATAAAACGGTAAGTACTCTGGATATGGTGATCGAGGTGGATTATTACCTCCCGGGATGTCCACCCACTGCAAAAATGGTTGCAGGAGTTATTGAACGCATTCTTGACGGCGATCTCCCGGAAAAAGGAAATGTGCTTGCGCCGGAAAAAGTACTCTGTGCTTCATGCAACAGGAATGCAACAAAACCCGATAACATTAAAATAAATGAGATAAAAAGAATACACGAAGTGATTGCAGATCCGGAACTCTGTTTTCTTGCCCAGGGTATTCTCTGCCTTGGCCCTGCAACAAGGGACGGATGCGATTACCCCTGCATCAAGGGAAATATGCCCTGTACCGGATGTATGGGTCCTGTCACCGGTGCGGACCAGGGAGCAAAGATGATAGGAACCCTGGGGGGTATACTCTGTGCAGAAAACGAAAAGGAAACTGAATCATTATTGTCCAGTCTTGTTGATCCTGCCGGTGCTTTTTATCGATACAGTACAGGAGCATCGTTATTGGGGAGAAAGCGGGAAGAAGGATGAAAAAAAGAATAACAATAGATCCGATTACCAGGCTTGAAGGACATGGGAAGATCGAGATTTTTCTTAATGATGAGGGCAATGTTGAGCGCGCATTTCTCCAGATTCCTGAACTCCGGGGATTTGAAAAATTTGTTGAAGGGCGTCCGGCAGAGGAAATGCCCCAGATTACGTCACGTATATGCGGTGTCTGTCCCGGGGCGCATCATATTGCATCCACAAAAGCTCTGGATGATCTGTATAAGGTGAAACCGCCTCCCGCGGCGGTGGCAATCCGGAAACTCTATTATTATCTTCACTTTTTTGAAGACCATCTGCTTCATTTTTATATTCTTGCTGCACCGGACTTTTTAACAGACCCATCTATAGAAAAAGAGAAAAGAAATATCTTCGGGGTGATCGAAAAACTGGGAGCGGAAACAGGGATGAAGGTAATTGAAATTCGTAAAAAAGCGAGAATGTTTATATCAGAGATTGCAGGGAAACCGATTCATCCTGTGTTCGGTCTGCCTGGTGGTGTTTCCAAACCGGTCACAAATGAAACACAAAGCCGGTTAAAAATATTTGCCCGGGAAGCGATTGAGTTTGCCCGGCTTACCCTGGATATCTTCCATGATCTGGTTCTCGGAAACACGGAATACCGGGATTTTATCAATTCAGATATGTATAACAATGAAACCTATTACATGGGTATGGTTGACGCTGATAACAAGGTCGAATTCTATGATGGAGATATCCGTGTTGTTACACCCAAAGGAAAGGAGAAACTCCGGTTTCGGCCAGATGAATATCACCGGGTAATAGCTGAACATATCGAACCCTGGTCATATATAAAATTCCCGTATCTCCGGGAAATCGGCTGGAAAGGATTTACCGATGGACCTGATAGCGGGATATACCGTGTTGCGCCACTTGCCAGGTTCAATGTTGCAGATGGTATGGCAACTCCTGCTGCCCAGGAAGAATATGAGAAAATGGCAAAGACATTTAAGAAAAAACCCGTGCATCATACCCTTGCAATGCACTGGGCGCGTCTTATTGAAACACTCTATAGCGCCGAAATGATAGCCCGGATCGCAGATGACCCTGAACTGGTTTCCCGGGAAATACGAAACATGAAACTTCAGGTACCAAAGGAAGGGGTGGGAATTGTAGAAGCACCCCGCGGGACACTTATTCATCATTACAAAACAGATGAAAAAGGAATAATTACCGGATGTAATCTTATTGTTGCCTCCCTTGGAAATTCAGCCGCCATGTGTATGTCTGTAGAACGGGCAGCAAAAGCACTTATCCATAATGGCAAGGTTGATGATGGACTCCTGAACATGGTTGAAATGGCTTTCCGGGCATATGATCCGTGTTTCGGATGTGCAACACACAGCCTTCCGGGAAAGCTTCCCCTGATTATCCATATACATCACAGGAATGACACTATTATCAATACACTCATCAGAGACAGTAATGGTGAGGTATTATTTTTATAAGGAGTAAAAATGACAGAGGTATTAAATTGTAGAGGACTTAGATGTCCTAAACCGGTATTAAAAGTAGCAATAAAAGCCAATTCAATGCCACCCGGTTCAACCCTGGAAGTGCATGCAGATTGTCCAAGTTTTTCCGATGATATAAAAAAATGGTGTGAAAATTCGGGCAAGGTACTTATCAGCTGTGTGGACAATGGTGGTTATCAGGTAGCAACAATACAATTTTAATACATATTGCCAGTGATTTGAGGCTTTTATAAGGAAACGGCTGTTTTAAAATTATTTCATATAAATGGATTATTTACAGGTATTCCATTATATACCTGATTATGAGTAAGATCCTCTGAATAAAGTACAGTACAGGAAGCTCTTTCTGCGGCAGCAATAATAAGTGAATCCCAAAATGAAAGGTGATACTGCCGGAAAGTGTCTATAGCTCTTTTTACCAGACTAAAATCTATTTCTATAACAGGTACTATATAAAATATTTCTATTATCCTTTCTGCTTCATCTATTGTCAGTGGCTCATCAATCTTTTTTGTTACTACAGTAAAAAACTCAGTGAGTACTTGTGCAGAAAGTGAAAGCGTACCATTCAATATTCCATTTTTTATAAGTTTTTGTGCTATTTTTTGTTTTTCCAGATTCTGCCTGTCATATGAATATACAAGAATATTCGTATCTATAAATATTTTATCGCTCATGAAGGGACTCTCTATTCCATTCTTTTATGTTCATGTTTCTGCTATATTTTTGAAAATATGTATCAAGTTTTTTTACTGCTTGTTCTTTTTCTATTTGATCTCTTTCTGCAATGGATTTCAAGTATTCTCTTACCATTGCCGTAAGGGTAGTATTTTTATCTATTGCTATCTTTTTCACTTTTTTTATTATTTCATCATCAACGCTAAGAGTTATATTTGACATATACATCTCCGCCCATAATAAGGTTAATACATATTATGGTTATTATTATGCACTTTGTCAAGAGAATTCTCTGACAAAAATAAAAAAAAGCTGCCCGGAAAGACAATACCCGGGCAGCCCGTTTGTATAATAAAGCGAAAATTAGCAGAATTGATTAATTAAGCCGACATAATACTGTGCTATAAGCAGGGCATCGACAATATCAATACTCCCATCACAGTTTGTGTCTGCATTTGTCGTATCAATAGTCACCAATCCGACGTAGTATTGCGCAATAAGTAAAGCATCGACGATATTTATTTCACCATCGCCATCCACATCACCAAGGTTATCCGGGCCGGTTTCTGAATAAAACCTGCTCTGGGGAACGATTTCCTTGGACTGATTATTGCTGGACCATGATAATTTGATGGAAGCTTCCCCTCCCTCTTCATAGAATTCGATTTGGATGGGGACCTTTTGTCCTGCAACAAGGTCTATTGTCCCTGTATATTCGGTAGCCGCTTCTGAAATCCACTTGTCAATGATCAGCTGGTTGTTTATCGTGAGGCGGCAACCGTCATCGCTATTCTCATAAAAGGTATAGGTATCGGTATAAACAGGTTCTATCTCACCCGTCCACCGGATGGAGAAGTTGTCATTGGGAATAGAAGTATCCGGGGAATCCTGTACCCAGTCGAAATTGATAGTGGCATCTGTTCTGGTCAGGGCAAGGGTTCCGAGATTCATGTCTGAATAATAGTCGCCTTTAAGTCCATTCCCGGTTCCCGGGGGAGCTGTAGGACCTACTGTTCCTTCCGGTGTCGGTGTCGGTGTCGGAGGATCTGTCGGTCCTGGTGTACCGCCTGTTAAATACTGTTTTAGCCACTGCATTGCCGGACGTTCGGAAGCACCTACAGACCCTGAACTGACAAGACCGGTATTGTCCCGCCATGTTTCTCCCTGGATATATCCCCATAAGGTGATGCCCTTGACATTCGAATGGTTATAAAATACAGGAAATTTCTGTTTATAATTATTGAGCTGTGTATTATCATCACCCTGGCTGTCGAATTCAGACGAATAAATGGGCAGTCCTGTATTGGTTAATGTGTCAAGATTACTCTGTATCGTACTTGCAGAGGTACTGTCAATATTGAAACAGTGGGATTGAACTCCAATACCGTCAATCAATCCCCTGCTTTTAAGTAAATTAATAATGGTAATATAATTGCTTGTTGCACTACTGTCATTGACAATACCATATTCATTGATAAGTAAAATCCCACTGGTACAGTACTGGTTTGCCATTTCGAAAACCGTAATGACCCAGTCCCATCCTGTGGAACCATCGCCACCCAGACCGCTTCTGTAATCCGGTTTAGCATGAAGCGGTTCATTGACAACGTCCCACATATCACAATTACTGAATTTCTGTGCAGCAGCCTGGATATATTCCTGGACCTCTGCCCGCTGTTCACTCCCGCTTATACTGTTCATCCAGCTGGGTTGTTGCTGTCCCCACACAAAACAATGATACTTGAACGGGTATCCTCTTTGTTTTGCATAATCATAATGACTCTGAACAGAACTCCAGTTCATACTGTCACGGGTGGATTCGACAGAACCCCATTTAGCTGCATTTTCCGATGTCACCTGGTTCCAGTACTGGTCAAAATTCGAAGGGGTATAACTTCCAATTATATTCCCTATAAATGAAGGTGTTGCAACCACATGCATTGGAATGGTAAAGGCTATCATAATAACCACTACCACAGAAATTTTCTGTAGTTTTTTAACAGATGCATTGTTCATTTTTACTTCTTCCTTTCATTTTATTAAAATTATTTTTATTATTGTAATTGATTCAGGTTACATTATACTTTCTCTTTATATTTTGTATAACTCCTTTTATTATTCCTCCTCGCAAATTATTTTATAACCAATTATGAAAAAAGGTAATAGTACCATTGTCTTAATTTACCATAGGATATATATCTTACTACACTTTTTTTAAAACGATAGTATTACTTTGAGTTTTTGCAGTTCTTTATGCGTGTACGTTCCTTATAACTTTTTAAAGGGAGCAGATGGCTGCTCCCCTTTACAATTATATTAACTATTAACAGAATTCATTGATTAATCCGACATAATACTGGGCAATCAGGAGTGCATCAATAATATCAACAGTTCCATTACAGTTAGTATCTGCATTGTTAATATCAAAGTTTTGGGGGTCAAGCCCCACGTAGTACTGTGCAATTAATAATGCATCAATAATATCAATCGAACTGTCATTATTTACATCCCCGAGATTTGTGGGGGGATTTGTCGCCGGGGGTGGTGTAGGAGTAGGTGTTGGTGTTTCCACAGGATCTGTCGGCCCGGGAGTGGGGGTGGCTGTTGGCGGCGATGTCGGAGCCCCGCCGGGTTCAACACCATAAAGCAGGGTGCTGCCGTCATAAACGGGAATTCTTTCTGTCTTTACATCAGCACTGGCGGAAAGACCTTCGTATGAATAGTCGTTTGAAGGATCCCAGAAACTCGTATTATTCGGGGCAGAAATCCTTACCTGGACTTCACCTGCATACTCGGATTGTCCTCCAGGATAAATGCTTGTCCCGTCATTAAATGCGACCTGTACATAATAAATATCGCCACTGTACTGTGCAAGGGAAATCGTTGCGGGAAATTCCACATAATTTGTATTTAATGAAATATCACTCACCGAGTATCCTGCTGCAAATACTTCAGAAAGATCGATAAAATACCGGAAACGAAGATTTTCAATAAGCCGTGCAGGCCATCCTGACCTGTTGTTACACTGTGCCTTAATTTCCGTAAAATTACTCCCCTGGGCATTGATTTTTGCTTCAACAAAAAACTCATCGTCTTTTGTTTCTGCCGGTGGATTAAAAGATGCTGAACCGGGACTTCCCAGTCTCAACAAGCTGTTAACAAAACCTGCATTATAATCACAGGCGACCTCGTTGCACACATAATCACTTATATCATCTGTATAGTTTCCGCTCTGATTGGGCCCCCCGACAAGAGCACCATAAAGGACATGCCGGTGATTCGGCGGGGTCTGCTGGCTGTCCGCCCATGACCCGTGAGCTGTTCTATGGTGTGGATGCTGCGGGGAATTCGTCCCGTACCCGACAACATAACTCCCGTTTCTTTCATTACTGCCAAGACAATAATCCAGTTGCTTTTTCGCCCATGTAGAATATGTCGATGCTTTTCCCGCATCAGCTCCACTCCAGTCTGTATAGACAAAGGCTACAAATGCAGCCGCAGTTGCATAGCGAAGGCATCCCCAGGAATCGAGCCATGACAGACCGGATGGAGTTTTACCTGCTGCACCGGCTACCCACCAGTCGAGATGCTGATGCATAAAATCCTTGTATACCTGTTTATCGGTGAGTTTAGCAAGCATAAGCATCCCACCATAATGCGAGTCATCCCAGCAATGACCCCACTGGTACTCGACGTCATCGGATTGACCCTGTCTGTTCAGTTCGGAAACAAGGGCTTCTGCATTGGAAAGATAGCTTGAATTCTGGGTAGCGACATACAACCAGATCGCTGCCCACATAATCTCATCAATCGGGCCGCTGTGAGATTGATAATACCCGCTGGCAGCAGTATAATTGGAATCACTTCTGTCGGAGTTCGCCCTTGAATAAAGGGACTGGGCTTTGCTTAAATAATTGCTGTCTCCAAAAATAATATTCCCGAGAGCCAGGGCAGCTGCAGTTTGAGCCATTACAGCAGAAAGACCGCTTGAAGCAGAAGCAGCAGGTCTGTTCCCTGCCTGGGTTTCCTTATGAATCACTTCCACAGGTCCCCACCATGCATGATCATTCCCACCATCCCCGATCTGGTAAATATAGGTGCTTCCATTCCAGCAGCTTGCAAGATAATCAAGGACAAATTTCAGGTTATTTTTTATATCATTATTTGAACCATACTCATAGATTCCCCAACCCAACATTGATGCAGTATATGCCATGGGAAGGTTGAACTTTACATGATCTCCTGCATCATACCAGCCCCCCAGGACTGCATCATTCATGGTTGCATCACCACGCCATTCAACACGGTTCCAGGAAGGAAGAGGACCTGCCTGCTGGCATTCATAGAAATAAATCGCTTTAGCAAGGGCATCATTATAATTTTGACCAAAACTGATTGAAGCGATCATGACGAAAACAAATGATAGTACCAGGATTTTTTGCTTTACCATTTTTTTCCTCCTTAAGTTTTATTTTATATATTTTTCTGGTAATGACAGGAATTGAAGTTTGTCCTCCAATTCCCTATAAGACTGCCTTTTATAAAAATAATCAGACAACCTGTATCATTCTTTTTGATTTTTATTGTATAGTGTGATTAATTTTTGTTTTACCGTGCACCTCCTTTTTTATTCACTTAACGCATTTACCATTTTTTGTTCATTAATGCATACCATCTGGATATATCCAGGATAACTCTCCGGAATAAGTATCCCGGGCATGCAATCCCTCTGTCCTGACAAAAACCTCATTATCACTTATGATGCATTCTGTATTCTTTATCAAGACATACTTCTCTAATACTATTAATACGGGTTTTTCCCTTAATTGTAAATAGGAATATCCCGTATTTTAATATAGGATATTCATCCGTAGTGATTTGTTTGTTCAGGGGTACCGTACCTGTCTTTACTTTTCCGGAATATATAATTAATTGGCCAGTCCGAAAAAAGGATTTTGTTTTGTAAACATAATACTTATTCTTGAGGTATTTTCATCAATATGACGCACGGAGAGTATTTGTTCTTTTATTACAATACTTTGATCCATAGTATAAATCGTAATAAAGATACTTGTAATATCTTTTGTGCGAAGCGGTACTGATAATCCCAATCCCCTGCTGCTTATGTCCAGTGTTCTTGCAATTACCGTATCTTCCGCACCAAAACATACTTTAAATTCTTTTATTGAATCTGGTAGGTTCTTTGATAATATTCTATTATTTTTCCTTCTGTCAAATCCATTGTTGCCAATCAACATCTTACCCCCATCTTATTTTTTTTATTGTACGATATTTCATATAGACTGTCAATCTTTTTCTCACTATTCATATAAATTTTATTTTTCTTTGTTTATTCATGAATCGCTTAAAAAAAGAAAATCATTTGTTTTTTTCAATAATATTTCACTGCTTTATTAATCAAAAAAATAGTAACTATTGTCTATTACCGGAATTATTCCAGGCAATGAAGTTTTTCGGAAACGCTATTTGTAAACTCATTAATCTTCTTTTTTATAAAATAAACGACTCTTCTGTCCATATCCACACTGTCTTTCAGGAATCTTTTAAGGATCACCATGTTATCAAACTTCCCATCCGGCATAAGAACAGGGGTTCCGCTTCTGTTGGAAAAAAGATAATCCGGGTTTACACATGAATGATCAAAAACCTTACCCTTCAGCCAGGTCAAAGCCTTCTCCCCATAACTCCTTTCATAACATATTTGAATTCCAACAATTTCATTCGCTTTATTTGTCCAGACATAAATATCCCAGTACTCATCATCGGTAAACCATTGTTTTCGCAGACCAGGTTCATTTTGCGGTACATTCTTTATTTCCCTTAATTTTCCCATAGTTTGTATTCCCTTTTCTCCGGTCTTCTATAAGTTATTGAAAAGAACACTATTATTGTCTTTAATTAATATATACCGCAAAATTATATGATTTTCAATTTACCGGTGGAAACTTTTAAGTATGGTAATTTCTTCCCTGCTTACTGCATTTTGACTGTAAGCACCTTTTAAAATGACAGCCAGTAATGCATCTGCCTTTTTTTCATCTATTTTATAGAAAGAGCATACATTATGTTTCCAGGATACCCATCCTGTTTTTTCCGGTAAAGGAACCTGCCTGAAGTGTCTTACAAGCCGGTTCAACAATACTCTCCAGTATCTTTCCGGTTTCCAGTTAAACAGGAACCGGATAAACAGGTACAATAACCCGCCTGCAATACCCAGACCCAGGATAACAAGAAAGATATATAAAAGTACTATTAATACCTTGTATACCCAGTCAAAATTCATTTCTTCTTTTTCTTTGATTCTCAATTCAATTCCAAGAATATCCTGTAATTGATTAAGGGTAAGATAATTACGGGCAATCTCATTCCCCCGGATCATCGATTCAAACATATAACGGTAATAGAAACTTTCCAGATTACTATCATAATTATCCCGGTTCACCGCATGTGTCGATTCCCATACCTCCCATCCATGACCCGGCAGCCAGATTTCCGGCCATGCATGAGCAGTCCGGGCAGTCACCGTTTTTTTCAGGGAATTATCGGTAATATAGACCAGGTACCCGGTCACATATCGTACAGGAATCCCGTTCAACCGGGCAAAGATCGTAAAAGCTGTTGCAAAATGTGTACAATATCCCTGTTTTGTTTCAAATAAGAAATTTTCAAGAAAATCTTCATTATCTTTTTTTACCGGTGGATCCAGATTATATATATAATATGCAGCCAGAAAAGCCTGGATATTACGAAGGATTTCCTGTACAGAAGAAGCATTCTGCCCCAGGATCGTAGCCAGTTCTTTTATGGAATCCGGCAGATTGGGAGGTATTTGTAAAAACTTATCAAGGTCTTCAAGAAAAACCTGCTGTTCTTTCATTCTGAACAAGGTAATAATGTCGTTTCTTTTAATGCCTTCTCTGAATACTATCCCGGGAAGATACCTGCTGTTGCTTATATTATAATAGCTCCCTTTATGAATAAATCCTTCTGTATCGAGTGTATAGGGGATTATCGGGAATACTTCGGAAAGAATTTTCACGGTAAAGAAATCGGAATCAGGGATCCGGCCGTCATTTATTGCAGCTTTTGCATCTGCAATTGCCGGTACAGGATCATCGATAATATCTTCCGTTTGCAGCCAGCTGTGCCCTGTATATTGATCATACGTATTTGTTTTAAAATAAATGGCTTCTTTCCTGTTCCCCTGTACTTCAAAAACGGGCGCAGAGGTGAGTATTGACCTCCCGCCCAGTTTGCTGGCCCCGTAATTCATTCCATACCCCGGGATATCGATGAGTAAAGGAAATTGAGGAAATGTTTTATTAATAAAATTCCTGGTTTCAGGGAATAAATAAGTATCTACAAATTTATTACCTTCCGGCTTATTCCAGATTAAATAGAATAACATGCTTATAACGATACAAAAGCTAAAAACACTTGCGAGAATGATAATCCTTTTTTTCATAATTACGGTAAGGAAAATAACCAGACAGGCGATAAGCAGAAATAAAAAGAATACATTCTGATAGATGATAAGGGGTATCCCGCATATCATACTCAACAGCCCAAGAAGTGGTTTTAAAGAGTTCTGTTTAATAGATGCAGACCCGAAAAACATACAAAAATAAGTAACAAGCAATACAAAAAGTGTTGCTACGAAATATTCCTCTGTAATCGGATTAACAGCCTGCTCAAAGAAAAAGGTATAAATAGATGCGGGCGTAATAATAATACTGGCGAGTAATATGGCGGTAAACAGAATGGATAACCCGGAGGAAATGATGATGAAGATAATCTTAAGAACTTTTTTTAAAGATAAAAGCGACAATTCCACGAAAATGAATTTGATTGCTAATATGATAAGAATCACATAGAAAGGAATACCGGCATGAAAAATTCGTTTCGTAAGAACAGGCAATGTAAAAACAACAATATAAACGAGTATATGCCTTATTACTTTAGCATTAAAGATTTTTTTAAGAACCATATCTTTCCATATCCTCTGCTATGGTGTGTGAAGACTGTACGTCAATAATCATGGCACCTTTATCCTGCAGGGTGTGAAAAAAACGTTTATTCTTCTTCTGCACCTGCTCTTCTGTTGTAGAATGATTAAAGATCACCATAATTTGCATGTCCGAGGTAATCGATTCTTCCAGTACATTAAACAATTCCGTATCTATCCGGTGGGTGATAAAAATAATACTTTTCGACTCCAGGGTGCCGTTTTTCAAATCCACACGGAAAAGATCTACAGGATTTTCATTCTGGCCGGAAAATATATTGGTCGTTTGTTTGTAATATTCTTCAAAATGCTCCTGCCGGTTCCCTTTAAAACTGAATAAAGGATTACAGGGACACCTTATCGTCACCCCGGTATTTTTATACAGGAAATACTTTGCCAGTGCCGTACAAATCTCTACCGTAACATCTTCCCGTTCAAGAGTTTTTATTGATCTTTCTTCTTCATAGGTATGAAAAAGATCAATATAGATGGTAACTTCCGGGGTAGTAGATGTATCATATTCCTTTAAAACAGGCCTTCCTGTAGCTGCAAATTTTTTCCAGTACATGTGCCTGACCGGTTCCGATTTCTTGTATTCCTGTATTCCTTTTATAAGGGTATTGTCCGAAAGACCGGTAGTGGCCTTATCTTCTCCTTTATTCAGAAATCCTTCAATACCGAATGAAAAGCGGTAAATAGCGATAATCCTTGGGTACACATAAAAGGTCCTGTGCCAGACCGGGAGATTAATAGTCACCAGTCCCATAATATCAGTAATATGAAGGGAATTAAGACCAACCTGGTAAATTCCCCTGTATGAACAGGAAATCCTGTAGGTAAATTCTTTTGTTTTCCCCTGCCCTAATGACAACCGGAAATTCGGGATCATATCCGGCATTAAAGGATTTATTGTCATGAATTTACTGGAAATCTCTGATACAGGGAACAAAGATTCATTAGAAAGAACGACCCTGTATTCAATTGTTTCCCCTTTCACCGGATGATCAGTACTGAAATACTGGAAGAATTTAATTCCCCTTATAACAAAAAAAAGCAAAATAAGAGAAAAAACAGGAAGCAGGATAAAACTGTAATAGAGAAAAAGAAGAATACCCCCAAAATAAGAACCAGCCAGGTAGATAAGAATGATTGAAAAAATGTACATACCAAGGGCTTTCAGCTTTACCTGGTGAATGGAAAAGGTTTTTGTTTTATCAAAAAATGTTAATTTCATTTCCTGCCTGTTGGTATGGGTGTAGTGGCAAGGAAATCTGCAAGAATATCTGCTACAGATTTTTTTTCCATATGGGCTTCGGTTGAAAGTATTATCCTGTGTGCCAGAACAGGAACAACCATCTCAATAACATCTTCCGGGATGACAAAATCCCTTTCCTGTCCCAGGGCGATGGTACGGGCCGCGGTAACCAGATGCTGCATTGACCGCGGACTGATGCCGAGTTTCACATAATGTGAACCCCGGATTTTATTTGCCAGGGCGATGATAAATTCCTTAATCTGGTCAGATATGGTAATTTCCTCTACCTGTTTTCTTATGTTGATAATTTCTTCCGGGCTGCTTACCGGCTTTAAGGTATTAAATGGATTAATACTCTTTTTCATTCCCAGTATTTCTATTTCTTCCTTATTACTCGCATACCCCAGTGAAAAAGAAATCCCGAAACGGTCAAGTTCTGCCTCGGGAAGGGGAAATGTTCCGGTAAAAGTAATCGGATTCTGCGTGGCGATGACAAAAAAGGGCTGCGGCAGTTCAAAGCTTCTGCCATCGACTGTTACCGTTTCCTCCTGCATCGCTTCAAGCAGGCTTGATTGCGTACGTGGAGATGCCCTGTTGATCTCGTCTGCAAGAATAAACTGATTAAGGATAGCTCCCTTTTTAAAGACAAACTCATTTTTCTGCACATCCCATATATTCATCCCCAGAATATCACCGGGAAGCAAGTCCGGTGTAAATTGAATTCTGGCAAAAGAAAGCCCAACACTTGCTGCCAGGCATTTTGCCAGGGTTGTTTTCCCCACTCCCGGGATATCTTCAATAAGAACATGCAGGCCGGAGATAAATCCTGTGAGCATCTCCGTGATTTGTTTCTTTTTCCCGATAAAATATCCGGAAATATTCTGTGAAATATTCTGAATTGTCTGAGCACTTTGTTTTATCTGATTGTTCAATCTGTCCTCCCACTTCCTGTCTTCATAAACTTAGCTATTTTTATCATGTTTATCTGATTTATTGTAGGTGCTGCATGGAAAATTAGCAAGCTTTTTTTCTATTGAAACGAGGAAATTGTATTTTCTCCTGTATTACTATAGGCGAAAATCCCAGGTATTATTCCAGGATTTTCGACCCGTAATACCTGGCGCCGGCCGGAACCTTCCTGGTGATGTAATTGCAAGTAATAAAATATTTCCTGCTTTTCTTGATCCGGGTTGTGAGTGTAGCCAACGCTGTGCCCTCTGCTTTTACAGTCCGGATGAATATACTCCTACTGCTTCTTTTACCCCATCTTTCCATGAATAGGGGTGGGTATGGGGAACTGCATCATGAAGCATAGAATCCGGAAAGTGTGCTCCAAACCGGGAAAAGGTAAGGAGAAGAAGGTATTGCTTATCATATAACCTGGGAAAGAGGCTTACGAATGATTTCCTGTTTTGAGGAACAGAAAGAAAAAGATGTGATGCATATTCTGCAATGATCCTGCTCCATTCAGGATGACTGTCACAGCAATTAAATGCAGAATATTGAGGTCCTGCGGCAAGAAGTGTATTCATAAGCGGACCTAAGTTTTTTACATAAAGAAGGGAAACAGGGTAATCCCGGGTGCCGCAAAAAAAAAAGGATCCACAAACAAGATATGAAATTATGGTACTGGAAAAGAAGGAGTCATTCCCCCCGATGACAGGGGGAAGACGAAGAATCGTATATGGAATTCTGGATGCTTCTATTGCAGCTTCTGCTTTTGCTTTTGTCCGCATATAGGGGATGGCAAAGCAGCCGCTATACCGTTTTGTGTTCCGTTCGGTACGGTTTATCCCCATGGTCTTTAATCCATAAACAGAAACAGAACTTGTGTAGATAAAATGCCTGCATTTTCTTTCTTTTGCCCATTGTAAAAGCCTTTCCGTCCCGCGGACTGTTACGGCATTCATTCTTTTAAAGGGGACTGTCTGGTCAATAATACCGATCGTATGGATAATGATATCATATCCTTCAGGAAGTCTATGAAAATGAGCGGGGTCAGTGATGTCAAAGAAAACTTCATTATCCTGCGGCAGATTAAAATAAGTTGTACCAGAAATATCATGACCCTGCTTTTGTAAATAATCTTTAAGAGATCTGCCGATAAATCCATCAACCCCGGTAATAAGAATCTTCATCCACTGCCATCCCCTCTTCATCTCCTGCCCTTTAAGCTCCGTCCCCCTTATATTCCAAGATCCAGCCTTATGGCGACCACAATCTTACAGTGATTGATAAGATCCTCTTCTCCTTCCACCTCACTCACATAATTAAGGCCGTATGGCCAGAAATGCTGTGTATCTGCATGAAGTTCATCCTGGGGATTTCCGGTAATGGATCTGAGCTGGTTTGTTGCGTTTGAACCGGTAAAAATTCCATTCTGGACAAGGGATTGCCACCCGGAGTGAGTCCCCACCCCGACGCAGTGTGACATTTCATGCATCGCGGTAATATAATTCATGTATTGCTCTCCGCCAAAGGATATTGGACCATACCAGTTAGCCTGTGCAGTCGGGACCCCCGGATCATAGTATATGGTTACATGCATGGAAATGTTTGTATAACAATTATAATATGAAATAGCGGTATCCATAGCTTCTGTTATCAAATTATAAGCATTCTGCTGGGCCTGGGTCGGATTTGATACTCTTTCAAGCGTATAAGTAAAATTTCCCGACATTGGACATCCGGTATGTTGCCCAGGAAACTCTGTAATAAGACCTACATAATACTGGGCAATAAGCAGCGCGTCGATAATGTCGATATTCCCAGTTGCATCGACATCCGCCTGGCCTGTATAAAATCCTGAAGGATAAAGATTGACATAGTATTGTGCAATTAGAAGAGCATCTACAATATCAATACTGCTGTCATGATTTGTATCACCTAATGAATAGATTTGCGAAAACAGGAAAGGCGATAGAAATAAATACATAATAAAAAAAACAAGCCACTTTTTCATCATTTCGTCTCCTTTTTTTTAAAACGTTAATGTACAGATAAAGCCCGGTTTCATGAACCATCTCTTCCGGACAGATATTCTATTTTATATTACCTGAATTAAAAACAGTTTACCATGAATAGTACAAAAAAGCAAGCAGAGAAACTGATAGGACTGATAGGACAAGGCTCTGATAGGATTGATAGGGAACACATAAGCACATGGATTCGGGCCTGGAAAAAATCTTTTAGCGAATGTTTGGGGTATAAGTGATGAGAAGGAGAGGGTGTCTTACAAAAAGAAATCCCTGTACGGGGAAAAATGCAGGCAATATATGGCATATTTTTGTATTATCCATTCCAATTCCGTAGTAAGTTCAAACAATTGATGAATGTACTTTAGTAAAAAATGGCTATCCCTACTGTCTTTTTGCCATCTTCTTATCAGCGTAACGAGTTTTCTGACCCACCTGTCACCATACGTCTTAACAAGATCCACATATCCCGCAATCAACCACCTCAATAATTGTGCAATACTGAAAAAATTCAAGTCGTCATGGAGCATTTTCAATCTTCTGTACATATACTCGGGAAGGTGAACAGTCACATGTTTTCGTTTCACCTTCTTATCTTCATTAATCAATGTATACCTGCTCTGTCTTTGTACGCCGAACATATGTTCCTTTTCAATAACAGCAAAGAATTGCAATAAAATACGATTTATTGTTCCAGCCATACTTTGTGTTTTCTGAAACAAATCAAGATCTGTCAAATCATCAATCATCTTGCTATCCATTTTAAAATGGAAAATCGTCATCTTGACTTCATCTTCATTCATATAGAACTCCTTTCAAAGGATGGATTCAGATAAGAAATAATTTCAAAACTGGATTTTCATCCAGTTCTTTCCGGCTTTGTTGTATTGTGCTTTCACCCTGTATTAACGAGGCAAAGTTCCTTCCTGCATTGCTTTTTTTTAAAAAAAAAATTTTTTATTGTTTCACGTACCTATTTCAGGAGAGTTCCTTGTAGTAATAACCCCGGTCATGGGAAATTTTTTATGATGACGCATCACTAATTACCTGTGAGACAATCTGCACAAGGTTCTTGAACTCAATCCGTACTGCTTCAGGCGAAAATCCTGGTATTATTTCAGGATTTTCTGACCTGCCGGCAATTGCCGAAACATGTACGTTGACCGGAATCTTCCTGAATGGTCTGTTATTGAAAGCTGGGGCTGTCTAAAAAGTCAAATTTTTTAAAAATTGATCCATATATAGTGGTGTTTATAAATATTTTCCTCATAAAACACCAATATTTTTAAACAAAAAAAGGCTTTTTAGACAGCCCCCACGATAGTATTTTATAAGGTACTCTTCAACATAAGTTGAAGCACGATTATAATATATAAGGTACCATTGAATATTTCCTGGTTTTCTTATTTTAGATTGTGGGTACAGCCAACGCTGTATGATATATCTGTTTTCTCTCTTCTTTTTTAAAAACTGGTGTAGAATGAATTGACATACTTTATTCTATATCGTATATTCCCCACATAATATTATATTACTAAAATGTTATAGGAGGATGTATGAAAATCGCTATTAATGGGTTCGGAAGAATCGGAAGACACGTGTTTAAAGTTGCCATGGAACGGTCAGGTATTGATATTGTTGCAGTAAATGATCTTACGGCAAACGAAACCCTGGCACATCTTTTAAAATATGATTCAATTTATGGTGTATATCCTAAAAAGGTAGAAGCAAAAAGCGATTGTATTATCGTAGACGGAAAAGAGATCAAAGCTTCGGCCGAAAGGGATCCTAAGAACCTTCCATGGAAAGAACTCGGGATAGATGTTGTAGTCGAATCAACAGGTGTATTCAGAAAAAGGGAACAGATTACCTGGCATCTGGAGGCAGGGGCAAAAAAGGTTCTGCTTACTGTTCCTGCAAAAGACAAAATCGACAAAACAATTGTTCTTGGGGTGAATAATGATGACCTGAAACCGGAAGATAAAATCGTTTCCAATGCTTCATGCACCACAAACTGTCTTGCACCTGTTGCAAAAGTACTGAATGATAATTTCACGATTATCGAAGGTCTTATGACAACAATTCATGCATATACAAACGACCAGGTAATCCTGGATTTTCCCCACAGTGATTTAAGAAGAGCCCGTGCTGCTGCTTTAAATATGATTCCCACCACAACAGGCGCTGCAAAAGCTGTCGGTCTTGTTATCCCGGAACTGAACGGAAAATTAAACGGGTCTGCTATAAGGGTCCCCACCCCGACAGGTTCCATTGTTGACCTTACCGTCCGTCTGGAAAAAGACCCGTCTGTCGAAGAACTGAATAATGCAATAAAGAACGCTGCCCAGGGAAAGTTAAAAGGCATCCTGGAATATTGCGAAGATCCGATTGTATCCAGTGACGTTATCAAAAATACCCATTCATCAATTTTTGATTCTCTTTCAACGATGAAAATCGGAAAAGGCTTTTTCAAGGTCTTCTCCTGGTATGATAATGAGTGGGGTTACTCCAACAGAGTCGTGGACCTCATACAGAAACTGGTATAAGTAAGGAGTGGATTCATATGCCCAAGAAATCAATAAAAGACATTGATCTTTCTCATAAACGTGTTCTTATGCGGGTGGATTTTAATGTACCGATAAAAGAAGGCATTATTTCAGATGATACACGAATACGGGCAGCATTACCGACAATCCAGTATATCCTGGAACAACCCGGCACCTTGCTTATTTTAATGACTCACCTTGGCAGGCCGAAAGGAGTTGTGGTGCCGGAAATGAGTTTGAAACCTGTTGCAGAGAGACTTTCCAAACTTATTGGAAAGAAAGTGATTATGGCCCCTGATTCAGTCGGAAATGAAGTGACAGACCTTGCCAGGGGACTCAAAGCAGGGAATGTGATGCTTCTTGAAAATGTACGATTCCATGGGGGGGAAACAAAGAATGATCCCGATTTTACAAAGCAACTCGCATCACTGGGTGATGTCTATGTAAATGACGCCTTTGGTACCGCCCACAGGGCCCATGCATCAACAGAAGGCATTGCCCATATTCTGCCGGGAGTCGCCGGCTTGCTTATGGAAAAAGAGATCAATTTCCTTGGAAAGGTTGTTGAGAATCCTGAAAAACCATTTGTCGCCATTATCGGTGGTGCCAAGGTTTCGACAAAAATCGCTGTGCTTGAGTCTCTTCTTCCTAAAGTATCCACCCTTATTATTGGCGGTGGTATGGCATACACCTTTCTTAAGGTACAGGGTCATACAATCGGCAAATCCCTGCTGGAAGAAGATTTTATGGATACTGCAAAAAGCCTTCTTGAAAAGGCAAAGCAGCAGGGTGTGGAGATTCTTCTTCCGGTAGATCATATGGTTGCAGATGAATTTTCCGAAACAGCGAAACCTGTCCTTATGAAAGAAGTGAATATCCCGGATGATAAAGTCGGTATGGATGTGGGACCGGAAACCCTGGATTTATACAGGGAAAGGATTAAAAATGCCCGGAATATTCTCTGGAACGGTCCACTGGGAGTCTTTGAATTCAAGGACTTTGCAAAAGGAACACTTGAAGTTGCACGAATGGTATCAAAAAGCAAGGGGTTAAGCGTTGTCGGCGGCGGTGATTCTGTTGCTGCGGTGAATAAATTCAAACTCGCAGATAAAATCGACCATGTATCGACCGGTGGCGGTGCATCGCTTGAATTTCTTGAAGGAAAATCACTTCCGGGAATTGCAGCCTTGCAGGATAAATAAAAAATCCCCGTGATTGAAAAAAACTTTTAAAGCCGGAAATGAAAATGGTCTTAAAAGAGTATAAAACATAATGTTTGCAAGATAAATGGTTCAGGACCTGGAATATCATTGAATAATGAATTCCTGGTTCTGAATACTAATAAATTGATCATAAGGAAGGAAAAGTGAGAAAAACATTTATTGCAGGAAACTGGAAAATGTATAAGACAACAGGGGAAGCAGCAGTATTAGCAAAAGAGTTTGTTACCGCTTTTGCCGGTCAGAAAAAGAAAATCATGATCGCACCCCCATTTACTGCGCTTTCAGAAGTTCATAAAGTGGTAAAAGGCACCAATATCATTCTTGGTGCACAGAATATGGCCCAGGATATTCAAGGTGCACATACCGGGGAAATTTCCCCTGTTATGTTGAAAGATGTTGGTGTTACCCTGGTAATTATCGGGCATTCTGAACGAAGGCATGTTTATGGAGAAAAAGACGAGTTGATAAATAAAAAAGTTAAACTTGCACTTTCCCAGGGACTGGAAGTAATACTCTGTGTTGGTGAAAAAATAGAAGAACGAAATGCCGGAAATGCAGAAAAGGTTGTAGATGAACAGATAAGGAACGGACTCAATGGTATTTCTCCTGGCCAGATGAAAACTATTACCATTGCATACGAACCTGTATGGGCTATCGGGACCGGTGTCACTGCAACACCGGAAGATGCAGATGATATGCATGCTTTTATACGGAAGCTTATCACTGATCTTTATAGTGCTGATATTGCCCAGAATCTCGTTATTCAGTATGGCGGTTCAGTAAAACCGGATAATATAAAAGATCTTATGGCAAAAGAAAATATTGATGGCGCCCTGGTAGGTGGTGCATCACTGAAAGCAGATACATTTGTTCCTATTGTGAAATATGATAGTTAATGCATAACGTTGGTTTAAGCCCACAACCCAATTAACAAGCTATCCAGGTTATTTTTATTATACTGGTCTCATTAACCTGGCGGCCAACGTTTATCTATTTTGCTTAAAATCTTGTTAAAATAACAAGATTTTAAGTCA
>JAFGQK010000170.1 GCA_016935735.1 Spirochaetales bacterium
AAAATTCGCTTTCATTAAGGAAAATTCGCTTTCATTAAGGAAAATTCGCTTTCATTAAGGAAAATTCGCTTTCATTAAGGAAAATTCTTTTAAAAGAGAGTATTGATATTTCAATTACAACTGTGTATAGTGCAGTGTGACTCTATTTTTATTATTTTCCATTCCGGTTTTTTATTTACTCTTTTCCGTCTTTATGCAGTATGAAAATAAGAATTTTACCTTTACTTTCACTGCAATCATTAAAGGAATAACGTGGTTTTTCCCTTCGCTTCTCATCTTTATCCTCGTTCTGTTATTTTTCCCTGTCTCTTATAAACCTTTTAATTATTACTTTTACTATTTTTTAAAGGATCATTTCCTTCTGTGTGTCCTTGCAGCAGGTGGATATTTTGTCTTTCATGGATTTTCACATCCGCATCAGGTTCAAAATCCTTTCCTTAACCTGTTTTCCTTTTTTGCTGCTTTTTTTTCATTTATTGCGATAAAGGATTTTTTCGTCTATAAAAGCGAATATAATTTTTATCTGCTTTTTATTTTACCACTTTTAAGGCTTTTTACTGTTCTTATTTTATCCTTTCTCATGGAAAAATTTATTGACGCCCTTGGACCGGAAAAAATTCTTTTTGGAGTATTAATGTTCTTTGTCCCGGTAAGTGCCGGTTTCGTCAGTTTTTTTTATAATTTGAATCTCTCTGCCCTTGCTTTTCTACTTAGTTTTGCACTTTTTGCAGGAGCTGTCGCAGCAAGTTATTTTTTAAAGGATCTCTAAATAGTTTTTCATATATTCTTTACCTATCCGGAATAGAAACGGTATTAACCATGTTAAAAGTGTTTATCGTCTTTTTTTAATGAAGATCAGTCATTTTTCCCTTAGGATCCAGTCCGCTTTTTCATACATCTGAATAAAAAAAAATTACTTCTTATGCATGCAGCAGGGAACTTTGGGGCGTTATATATAGTAAGAATATCATTTTTTAAAAGGAGGAAAGGATGGGGCTATCTGAAT
The DNA here is from genome assembly GCA_016935735.1 of Spirochaetales bacterium. Lineage (GTDB taxonomy): Bacteria > Spirochaetota > Spirochaetia > SZUA-6 > JAFGRV01 > JAFGRV01. The sequence goes on from JAFGQK010000170.1 coordinate 1,007, forward strand.
TACATGAATTTCATTTTGTTATTGCTCAAAGTTTGAGAACAAGTCTTGAGGAACTGCGTGTTTTTAAGGGATTGCATAGTGTTTCAAGTATTGTTGCAAGGATTCTTTCATTGCTTGTACCTGTTATAAAACGTGAGCATGATTGGGGAAAGCAACGGTATAGCCGGTACAAGTATGTGTCTCCTGACCCAAAGGAAAAGCGAGTGCATGCACATGCATATTTGCCTGAGGATTTGTACAGGGAACTGAAATTAATTCACCAGGATTTGAATTTTTTTAGTATGGGGCAGATTGTGCGGTTTTTTCTGGAATTGTTTCTTTTGCTGGTGAAACTGTATAAGGATGGTATTTTGCAGGAATTGAAAAGCACATATAAACAATGGAGAAAGGATGCCAGAGATAATCAGCTAACACTGCGTCAGTATATACGACAATTAAGGATAATTATACAGCATTTACCTGCAGGAAAGAGGATGATTAATATTTATGATTATCATTTTACCCCATTCTGGAGATTCCGGCTGTAACTATACCCTCTCTGCACTCCCCAAAACATCCTTATTTTTTCTCATAATCATCTTCTTCAATTCTTCCCTCGCAGGACCCAGGAATTTACGCGGGTCGAAATTCCCCGGATTATTCTTTAATTCTCTCCTTACAATAGCTGTCATGACCAGTCTTCCATCCGAATCAATATTGATTTTACATACAGCAGATTTTGCCGCTTTTCTGAGTTGCTCCTCCGGGATTCCAACTGCACCTTCCATTTTTCCCCCATTTTCATTGATAATCTTTACATATTCGGGTAAAACTGATGAAGAACCATGGAGGACAATGGGAAATCCGGGTATTCTCTTTTCTATTTCATCAAGAATATCAAATCTCAGATCAGGGATTTTTTCACCGGGTTTTAATTTGAATTTGTATGCCCCATGTGAGGTCCCGATAGAGATTGCCAGGCTGTCCACACCGGTTTTCCCTACAAACTCTTCAACATCATCAGGATCTGTGTAGTGTGATTTTTCCGATTTTACATGTTCTTCTATCCCTGCAAGAACACCAAGCTCACCTTCTACCGTAACATCATGATTATGGGCATAATCAACAACTTTCTTTGTAAGGGCTATATTCTCTTCAAAAGGAAGATGGGAGCCGTCAATCATAACAGACGAAAATCCGCTTTCAATACAGGAAACACAAAGTTCATAGCTGTCCCCATGATCAAGGTGAAGTGCGACAGGGACAGGGTGCTTATGGGAATTCACAATAGCCATCGCCCCTTCTGCCATATACCGTAAAAGAATTTGATTTGCATAATCTCTTGCCCCTTTTGAAACCTGGAGAATAAGCGGGGATCCGCTTTCCAGACACCCGAAAATGATCGACTGGAGTTGTTCCATATTATTAAAATTATACGCAGGAATGGCATATCCACCCTCCATGGCTTTCTTGAACATTTCACGGGTGTTTACAAATCCAAGTTTTTTATATAAACTCATAATAAGCTCCTTTTATAATATTAATATAAGGTTTTCTAAATATGTTCATAATAGTATGGAATGTCAAGAGTTGATTGAAAGAATCAGTGATTAACTATGCATGAGAAATTATATAAAATTAATGTAATGGTCATTCTCATCGTGATCATATCTTATTTATTTATCGTTACAGGATGTTCTCATTATTCATCAATTTTATTTATATATAAGAATTATTCGTATGAAATTCTGGAATCGAATCCGAAAACAAAGAAGAATATAAAAAAGAATTGTAAAGAGAATGGCTACAACTCTCAATTTGTGGTTATTACAAGAAAAGGAGAAGAGTCAATTATAGATATTATCAATACATCAGATGCATCCTTAATTTATCTCGATCCCCTTATCCGGGAATCCCCCGGAAATATTGCAAAAAAATATATTAATAAACTTTTTTTTACCCTTAAAAGGGAATATGGTAAAATTAAACCCCCGAACCTCCTGACAATAAATTTTGACCGCAGGGAAACATTCAGGCAGGCAGGAGTGCTAACAGGAAAACTCCTTGCAAAAGGATTATCCAAAGAACAGGATGCGGTAAAGGACAAAAAAGCAGGAATGATCATTTATCCTGCATCCACAGAAGTTCAAAATGAATCCTCTGAGTTTATAAATGGATTTTCCACAGTTCAACCGGAAGACCGTTTCGTTTACCGGGAAGTGACTAATCTCGAGGATAAGGTTCAGATTAAAAGTATAATGGACGAAATGATAAATAATGGAGTTATTATTTTTTTCTTCAAGCTTTATTTCCAGGATACATATGGACTCGATTATTTAAAAAAACAGGGAATATATACAATTGTAGAAAACTGGAATTTTAATTCGGGATACGAAAACATGGTACTTTTCACTATAGAAGATGATTTTTCCATGAGTCTTTTAGAATTATTTCAAAATATCAGAATAAGAGAAGACGGGAGCAGCGAATGGAAAAAAAAGGAGATTAAAGGAAAGATAGAAATTAAATGGGGAAATGTAATAGAATCCCCTGAATGATTTATAAGACAATGAATCCGGGTTTACAGAAAAATGTTTGACAAATCACTGTTAGACTCATATAATTCACCTTATAAAAAAGTCTCTTTATATGAGATATTCTATTAAAAGTTGTGCAAGGAAGGAGAGTGTAATGAATACTAATACATGGGTGCCTGTGTATTTGCTTATAATGCTGTTGATTCTTACCCCGTTAATAGGATTTACCCAGGATAAAGCATTAAGCCTGGAATCCCGAATTATAGAAGATTTCGAGGATGATCCGGATACCGGGGAATCTCTTCTTTCACGATGGATAGTCCGGGCGAGTAAATTCGTAAAGACATATCTGGATTTGAGCGATAACAAATTAAAACCGGATATCCAGATAGCAAAAGTGAATGCATGGCCACAGGCCCTCCATGGAAGAAATACCGACGGGAAACCTTACTCTTGTCTCGGATTGACCACATCCTTTATCCAGCAGGGGTATAATTATGTGGAAATTATACCGGCACGCGAGTTCGATCCGAATGTAGATATTCGTGAGTTTATACAGGGTAAGGATGAAGAAAGTGATGTTATCCTTACGAAGTGTAACAAGAAATATGTCAGTGATATGGATAAGATTATATATACCGATCAAAGCGGAAAAAAATGGGTTTCCAAACCACTTGTTTTTGAGGGGAGGGTAAAAGCACTCAGTGCCTGGGTATGGGGATCGAATTTCAATTATTACCTGGAAGTCCATCTGGAAGATCACCGGGGGATTATGCATGTTCTTCCCCTGGGAAGCATGGCCTTTGAAGGGTGGCAAAATCTTACGGTTGATATTCCCGGTGCCATCCCGCAGTCTGCACGGTATATACCGAAACTCCAGCGTTTAAAACTGGTAAAGTTTGTGTTATGGACACGGCCGGATGAACAGGTGTCTAATTTTTATTTATATATGGATCACATTAAGATTATAACCGATCTTTTTGAGACCCGTTATGATGGTGATGATCTGGAAGAACCGGTAAAAATTCAGGAAATCTGGGGCGAATGTTATTAAGGAAGGAGTGAGAGAGGATGAATAAAGGATTATTTCTTTTAGTAATTACCATAATGATGGGTCTTTCATTCATGCAGATAAGTGGACAATCAGGAGACCGTGCCCAGCAGATTTTAAAAGAAATTACTGTAGAACAATTTGAAGATCCGGGATTCTGGTATGGTTCTATACCAGGAGATGTTGGGGTAATCGTTTTAAGTACCCGGGAAGGAAAACCAAAGGAACTTGCAGAAGGTGAAGATGCCCGGATAGAGCAGGATGACAAATACAATCTTCCGCCAGGGAAATATGTGCTGGGTGTAAAAGTGAAATTTTTTAAGAGGTCAATATCAACCTTTTCCATACATCCGGTAAGACCAATTCCTATTGAAGGAATTTCTAAAAGATTGTCGGTTTGGGTTATCGGGAGGAATTTCAGGCATAAGCTTAAGATAATTGTGGAAGATTTTTTTGGGCAAAAACATGAACTTACCATGGGAGAACTCACTTTCAGGGGATGGCAGAAACTCTCTGTTACCATTCCGGGGCATATTGTCCAGCATGAACATCACTATACAAGCACGGCAGGCTTAAAAGTTGTAGGATTCAAGGTTGATTGTAATCTTGTGGAAAGCTATGGTACGTTTTATATGTATCTGGATGACCTTTCTGCCGAAACAGACCTTTTTGCAGAAGAGTATAAAGATATAGATGACATACCGGACAACTGGTGATGAGAAAGGGAACAGGGCA